>NZ_JAAGPO010000206.1:0-239 GCF_017104825.1 Burkholderia sp. Ac-20345
TGACGCAGAGTGTCATGAGGATTGATCTGATGATGAGAACACAGACAGCATACTTGACAGGAGACGACAGAGACGTGTGTTGCGAGAAAGGAAGTGTAATAAGAGAACATAGAGAGAACAAGAGTAGACTGAGTAGAGTAAGGAGAGGCGAGATGAATCAGTTGAGCGGCGAGATACGAATAGGTAGGACGTAGAAGGGTGAGATCATGCTTTTTTTTTTTTTTTTTTTTTTTAATGAC
>NZ_JAAGPO010000207.1:0-17538 GCF_017104825.1 Burkholderia sp. Ac-20345
TCGCCATCGCGTCGATCACTTCCGGCGCGACCGGCGTGCGCGCATTGAAGTCAAGATAGACGAACCGTTCGCACGCGCCCCGCCCTGTCGCGTCGGCTCCGCTCATAGCGAGAAGAAGTCGACTTTCAGCCGCGGCACGTAGTTCGACATGTCCGTGTAGTACTGGATCACCTGGTCGTGGAACTGATCGAACGCGTGCTTCACGTCGTGCATGTGATTGATCGCGACGTGCGCGGCGTCGGCCGGCACGTCGGGCATGCGCGCGAGCGCCTGCTCCAGCAGGCCCGCATGGCCCGCGCCGACGTCGATGCGCATATGGCGCATCAGGCCGTCGAACACGTCCGCGTCGAGCCCGGCGGCGCGCGCGATCTCGCGCCACGCGCCGCGCGCGCCGGCCTCGTCCTCCGGGCTCGCCTCGATCAGCTTCAGGCAGCACAGGTATCCGAGCGACGACGCGCGGCCGACCTCGCACAGCATGTTCACGAGCGACAGCGTGCCGATCACGGGATGCGCGTCGCGGATCTGCTCGCGCGGGATGCCGAGCTTCTCGACCGACGCGGCGATCAGCCCGTGATGCGCGTACTCGTCGGCCAGGTAGCCGCACAGCAGTTCGGCCGTCGCCTGGTCGCGGCAGTGCGCGATCGCCGCGCCGACGTGACGCGGCGCCAGCCGTACGAAGTGGTAGGTCTCGAGCAGCAGCCCGGCGATCAGGTCGCGGCTGGCCTCGCCCCGCTCGAGCATGCCGAACAGCCGGTGATAGCCGATCTGCGCACGCCACATCCGGGTGCTGCGCTCGACCCGCTCGAGAAAGTCCGCCGCGGCGATCGTGGCGGCCGGCCGTTCGCGGCGCAGCAGGCCGAATTCCTCAAGTTGCCCGACGATCGTCCGCACGCTGCCGAACGACACGTCCGAGCGCTGCGCGATCTCCTCGAGCGTGTGCCGCCCGTCCAGGTAGCGCTTCATGCGCAGGAACGCGTCGCGCGTGCCCTGCACCTGCTCGAGCTCGAAGCGCTCGTCGCCCACGATCATCGCCAGCCGCTCGCCGGCCAGCGCCACGAGCGTGCAATGCCGCAGCCGCGGCCGCGCGCCGGTTTCCGTCGTCTCGCCCATGTCTTCGTCTCCTGGTTCGCTCGACCACCCGTCGATGCATTTTTCGAAACAATCGACGCATGTGCTGATTCAGGAAAAATAATTGCACATGCCATTAAATCGATCTTGAATCGCGCAAACGTTGTACTAGATTATCTCCAGGATTCCGGTAATTCAAGAAATCCGCAGATGCTTAAAATAACTTTCACTTTTACAAGAAGATAAATCGGGGCTCCATTCCATCGAATCATTCCACCGCATTTGAAGATCGGAGATGCCGCCGCTCCGGTGCCGCCTTGGCCGCGGCATGGCTGCGTGCCGCGCTAATGGCGGCTGGGCGCTTGCGCCCGTTCTCATCGTCGGAGGTTGCTATGAGTGAACCGCTTACTGTCATCGTGCCGCGAGGCACCAAGGTCGCCGTCAAGGAAGTCGACGCGTTGCAGACCGTCGACCCGCGCGCCGGCGCCGATCGCCACGCGCTGATCGTCGGCGGCGCGGATCTCAAGGTCGCGATCGCGAAACAGGCGGACGGCCTGCCGCTTTCGGCACGGGCCGCGTTCATGACCATGTGCGGATGAACATCCACCAATTAATCATCCGCACAACCGATGAAAGGAAATAAACCCGACATTCTCATTTCATTCCGGATTTCGCTGTAAATCCTCCAGCCCGATTATTCGAATCAGGCCGGATGCCCTTTCATTTTTCAAACGGTGATCGATATGGCAAATTCGCAGCAACCAACGGTTCATGAAGTGAAAAACGCCGAACCGGGCAAGAACGTGTTCGACGGCCACAAGGTCGATCTCTACATCAATACGGGCACGCTCGGCGGCAAGCACTACCTTGTCACCGTCAACAAGCCCGACGGCACGCCGACGCTGATCGCGATCCACCTGTAATCGCCGCCGCACCGGTTCAGCCAGTTGCGGGGCGAGCCGCACGCCCGCCCCGCGCGCCCACTTCGGGAGCCTCATCATGGAACGGATCGATTCGCCCGCGCCCCGCCCGCGGCTGGTGGCGCCCGTGACGCTGCGGCACATCGACGCGCTGCCCGACAGCCCGCACGCCGCCGTCGCGCTGGCCCGCACGCTCGACCAGTTCGACGGCCGCCGCGATCTCGACGAGATCGCGCGCGACGAGCCCGAGCTGCCGCGCGCGCTGCTCGACGAACTGGTCGGCACGCTCGACGAGGCCGGCCTGATCGACGACGACGCGCCGGTCGCGAGCCGCGCGGGCTCGGAAGTGATCCTCGAGATCGAGGATCTCGTCGAGCAGTACTGCGAGCAGACGCTCTACCGCAATCCGTTCTGGCGCGCGTGCCTCGACACGCGCTCGCCGGGCGATCTGCCCGAGCGGCTCGCGATCGGCATGGTGATCGAGAACTGGCACTTCCTGTTCCGCGAAAGCTATTTCGATGCGCCCGTGCTGTCCTACGTACCGAGCACGCCGGTGCGGCTGACGCTCAACCGCTTCTTCTCCGAGGAGTACGGACACGACGAAATCCTGCTGCGCGCACTGAATTTCGCGGGGCTGAGCCGCGCCGACATGCTCGATGCGATCCCGCTGCCCGAGACGATGGGGCTGTGCAACGCGCTCGCGTACTGGTCGCACAGCGATCCGCTGTTCTTCTTCACGACGCTCGGCCTGCTCGAAGGCCAGGGCATGCAGCACGACAGCTTCATCCAGGCGTGCGAGCGCGCGCAACTGCCCGACGGGCTAGTCGGCCCGCTCAAGACGCACGCGAACATCAACCTCAACGCCGCGCACGGCAGCCTGACACGCGCGATCTTCCAGGACGTCCCGGTGCTCGACGCCGCCACCGTCGCGCGCGTGAAGGCCCAGCTGCGGCTGTTCGTCGAGCTCTACGACGACTTCTACACGGCCGTCTGGCATTACTACACCTCCGACGC
Source organism: Burkholderia sp. Ac-20345 (assembly GCF_017104825.1). Taxonomy (NCBI): domain Bacteria; kingdom Pseudomonadati; phylum Pseudomonadota; class Betaproteobacteria; order Burkholderiales; family Burkholderiaceae; genus Burkholderia; species Burkholderia sp. Ac-20345. Next base: position 3,003 of record NZ_JAAGPO010000207.1, read on the forward strand.
GCCGCTGCTGCGGCGCGTGTCCGACCTGTGAGGCGATCACCATGGACAGCTCGCTAGCGGCTCCCGCGATGCCGAAATTCCGCGGCATCGTCACCTCTCAGCTCACGGATACCGACGCCGTGCTGTGTGCCGGCGGCCGACAGTGCACGTTCCGCTTCGCGCCGGACGAGGCGACCGACGTCGCGCGCCTGATCGGCGACCTGCACGTGGGCGGCCTGACGCCCGAGGAACTGGCCACGCGCTCGCGCCGCATCGCCGACAAGATTCCGCCGCTGCTCGCCGATTTCAACGCGCTGCGCCTGCTGATCGAATCGGATCCACGCCGCGCCGCGGTGGCGACGAGCGGCGCGCAGCTCTACCGCGACATCCGCCGGATCGCGGAGCGCACCGCCGCGCGCAGCGCGCGCTCGGCATTCCTGCGCGCGCTGGTCGAACAGCGCGCGACGCGCCGCCAGCTGATCGGCTATGCACTCGAGTATTACTGGATCGTGCGCGCGGCGCCGGGGCTGATCGGCCCCGCGCTCGGCTGGGCCGCCAGCACCGCGGAGCGCACGCTGCTGCAGGACTTCCTGAAATCGGAGCTCGGCCACGACCGGTTTCTCGCGGCGTCGCTGAAGGCCGCGGGGCTCGCCGATGCCGAGATCGAGCAGCACCAGCCGCTGCCCGCGACGTTCTCGCTCGCGGCCGCGCTCGGCGTGCACGCGCGCCAGCATCCGCTGTCGTTCAAGGCGAGCCTGTTCCTGTTCGAGCGCGCACAGCCCGCGTTCATCGACGCGTTCGACGCGCGCTGCGTCGCGCTCGGCCTGCCCGAAGCGTTCTACCGGCCGCTGCGCGCACACGCGGACCTGAACGACACGTACCGGCACGAGGACATCTCGCGGCAGTTGATGGCGCTCGACACCGCGATCGATCCCGAAGCCGGCACGGTCACGAAACGCAACGTCTCGCTGATGGTCGAGACGCTGGTGCGCCAGGAACACGCCATCCTCGCCTACTACGCAGACGACAGCGCGCCGCTGCCGCGCATCTTCCACTGAGGGCCGCCATGGAACTCTGGACATTTCAGCGTTATCAGTCGCCGCGCCTCGTCATCGACGCGATCCACCACGAGCCCGGCTCGGCGCTCGTCAGCATGCGCGCGGGCGCCCATGAATACCGGCTGGCGTTCGACGCCAGCGACGCCGCGGACCAGATCGCCGCGCAGCTCCACGGCCTGACCGACACGGCGTCGCCGCTGTGGTCGACGCTGCTCGACAGCAAACCCGACTCCGGCTGGCACGCGCTCGGCACGTTTCTCGACACGCATTCGCTGATTGGCGAGGCCGGCGACACGGCCGCCGATGCGCTCGCCGCGCAGGCCGCACGGATCGACTCGTGCATCGCGCAGACGGTCACCGCGAGCCTGGCCGGGCTCGACTCCGCGCGGCGCGACGCGATCGCGCGCGACGCCGCGACGCTGCGGCTGCACCTCGACCGGCCCGCCTCCGCGCGCACGCTGTTCGACGCGCACGACGATCCGTTCGACGCGCAGGTCGAACCCAACTTCCATCTCGCGCTGCTGCGCATCGAGTTCGAATACTTCCGCCGCGCGGCGCCACTCACGCTGGCAGCCGTCGACCTGATGCTCGACGTGTTCTCCGGCGCGCCCCGCGCGAGCGCCGCGCAGGATGCGCGGTTCGACACGGCCGGGCTGTACGACGAGCACGACCTGATGTCGCATCTGTGGCTCGTCGCGTCGAGCCTCGTCGCCGCGAGCGGCGACGACGCGCGGCGGCTGCCGTGCGCGGACCTGCCGACCGTGTCGCTGTCGAGCGGGCTCGAGTTCATGCGCCAGACCGAGCTGATCACGCGCGAAACGCTGAACCGCTGGGGCGAGAATCCGTACGTGAGCGCGGTCGATGCGCTGAACGGCGGCTATTCGCCGCTCGTCGCGGGCCCGTTCATCGAGCAGTACCACGTGACGCGGCGCTTCGTCGAAATCATCGCGCCGCTGCTGAGCATGCGGCTCAGCATCCCGCTGCGCGCGATGATGTTCCGCTACTACGGCGAGGAATACGGCCACGAGGCACTCGAAAGCACGACCTGCGAGGCGCTCGGCGTCGCGCCCCGCCTGCTCGCGCAGATCGTGCCGCTGCCGCTGCACTTCGCGTTCATCGACGCGCTCACGCTGCTCGCCGATGCCGATCCGGTGACGTCGTTCGCCGCGATCATGGTCGTCGAGGGCATCTTCGGCGAGCCGCCGAAGATGTCGCTGCGCCTGATGGCCGCGGTCAAGGACAACGACGCGTTCCACAGCGTGTCCAGCGACCACGAGGAGCTGAACGAATCGCTGAACCACAACAGCATCTCGCGCGACACGTTCGAGCAGATCGCCGCGATCGACCCCGCGCGCCAGGCGATCGCGATGCGCCGCATCCTGTTCCTGCTCGAGCTGAACCACCGCGCGTGGAGCGGCATCGCCGGCTTCTACGGCGCGCAGCCTGCGCTCGCGCTGCACGGCCCGTACGGCAGGCTGCTCGACCCGCGCGACTGACGGCGCCGCGCCGGCTCACGCGCACAAGGAGAACCCCATGGACGAACACTACGACTACATCGTCATCGGCTCCGGCTCGGCGGGCAGCATCGTCGCCGCGCGACTCGCCGCCAACCCGTCGATCAAGGTGCTGCTGCTCGAGGCCGGGCCGCTCGCGTCGCATTACCCGCCGATCCGCGACCCGAACCAGATCAACTGCCTGTATCGCATCGACGCGATTCACTGGGGCTACAAGAGCGTGCCTCAGACGCGCATGAACGATCGCGTGATGGACGTCTGGCGCGCGAAGGTGACGGGCGGCTGCACCGCGCACAACGACATGGTCTACGTGCGCGGCGCGCCCGCCGACTTCGACCAGTGGGCGAGCCAGTACGGCTGCGCCGGCTGGCGCTACCAGGACGTCGCGCCGCACTTCGAGCAGGTCGAAAGCATGCTGCAGCCGACCACTACCACGCGCAACGCCTTCGGAGACGCGTTCGTCAGCGCGAGCGAGCAGCTCGGCCACCGCTACAACCCGAACTACAACGACGGGCGCCCGATGGCCGGCGTGTCGCCGCTGCGCTCGACGATCGACACGCACTTCCAGCGCGTGACGAGCTACCAGCGCTACGTCGAGCCGCTGCTCGCGCGGCAGTCGAACCTGACGCTGGCCGCCGAATCGCTCGTCGAACGGATCGAGTTCAACGGCACGCGGCGCGCCGCCGCGGTCTACTACATCCGTGGCGGCGCGCGCGTGCGCGCGGCGGCCGACCGGGAAATCCTGCTGTGCGCCGGCGCCATCAACTCGCCGCAGATCCTGATGCGCTCGGGCGTCGGCGACGCCGCGCAGCTGCGGCGGCTCGGCATCCCCGTGCGGGCGGACCTGCCGGGCGTCGGCGCGAACCTGATGGACGCGCTGATCTTCCAGGGCATCTGGACGTCGCGGCAGCCGATCCTCGACCAGCCCGTCAACGAGGGCTACGCGATCGTCTGGGCGAACGTGAATGCCGACGGCCAGCCGGCCAATGCGGCCGAGATGATGCGCGGACGCTATACGTGCGGCCAGTCCGAGCAGGAGCTGCGCGGTTTCTATTCGGTGACGGGCGACATGATGCGGCTGCAGAGCCGGGGCCGCGTCGCGCTGCGCTCGGCCGATCCGGCCACCGCGCCGTTGATCGACATGAACTTCCTGTCGGCGCCGGGCGACTTCGAGCAATGCGTGCAGGGCTTCGAGCTGATGCGCTCGCTCGGCAACGCGCCGGGGCTGTCGGCCTGGCGCGGCGAAGAGCAGGCGCCCGGCCCGTCGGTACGCACGCCCGCCGAGATCCGCAACTGGATCCTGAGCAATGCGGGCTCGCTCAGCCACCCGGTCGGCACGTGCCGGATGGGCACCGGCAACGACGCGGTGGTCGATCCGCAGTTGCGCGTGCGCGGAGTCGAAGGGCTGCGGGTCATCGACGTGTCGATCATGCCGCGCATCACGTCAGGGCACACGCAGGGGCCGGCGCTGATGATCGGCGAAAAAGGCGCCGCGCTGGTGCTCGCACACGCGTGACGGCACGCGGGGACCGTCACGCGAGCGTCTGCTCGAGGCTCATCGCGAGGAACTGCGCGGCGACCCGCGACGGCGCGCCGCCGTGCGGCACGAGAATGGAGAAGTGGCGCGTGAGCGGCGCAGGCGCGAGCGAGCGCAGGACGAGCGCGGCATCGTCGTGACGCAGCGACATCGCGGACACGAACCCGACACCCATCCCGGCCCGCACCGCTTCCTTCACCGCCTCGACGCCCGCGATCTCGAACGCGACGCGCATCGGCGCCGCGCCATGCGCGAATGCGCGCTCGACGAGTTGCCGCACGGCGGAGCCCGCCTCGCGCAGCACGAGCGGATGGGCCGCCAGCGCATCGAGCGTGACCCCCGACGCATAGTCGGGCGCGGCCAGCGGATGCCCGGACGGCACGATCGCGACGATCTCGTCCTCGCGCCATGCATGCACCGCGGTGCCTGGCGGCAGCGCCTCTCCGGGCGGCCCTTCGATCATCGCGATATCGAGCGACGGCAGCGCCGCGACCACGTCGGCCGTGTTGCCGCTCATCGTCTGGATCGCCACGCGCGGCGCCCGCGGCTGGAACGCCGCAATCAGGTATGGCAACAGGTAACTCGCGGGCGTCGTGCTCGCGCCGATGCGCAGCGTGCCGGCCTCGAGGCCGCGTACCGCATCGCGAAACGCGCGCGCCTGCGCGAAGGTGTCGCGCTGCGCCTTCGCGTACTGCGCGAGCTGTTCGCCGACCGGGGTCAGGCGGATGCCGCGACCTTCGCGCTGGTACAGCGGCTCGCCGAATTCGTCCTGCAGCAGCCGCAACTGGCCCGACACGGCCGGCTGCGACAGATGCAGCGCCACGGCGGCGTGGCTGATGTTCAGGTGCTCGGCGACGGCGGCGAACGTTATCAGTTGATCCGGGGTCATGGGGATAAATTATCGGCTTTCCGGATAGTTTACGTCACAAATCACAATTTTTCATATCGATATAACGAAATTAGGATTACACCATCGCAACACGCTCCATCACGGTGCTTCCATGTCCACTGCTCCGACTCCCCATCTCAGCCCCGCCGCGCCGTCGATGCGCGGCCAGTTGAACGGCGTGCTGTTCGTCGCGCTGTTCGCCGCCGCCGTCACGAGCCTGTCCCAGCTTCCCGCGATCGCGGGGCTCGGCCTGTCGCCGCTGATCGTCGGCATCGTCGCCGGTGCGCTGTATGGCAACGCGCTGCGCGACGGCATGCCGGCCAGCTGGGCGGCCGGCGTCAATTTCTCCGCGCGCAAGCTGCTGCGCATCGCGGTCGCGTTTTTCGGGTTGCGCGTGAGCCTGCAGGAAATCGCGCAGGTCGGGCTGCCGGGCCTGACGGTGTCGGTACTGGTCGTCGTCAGCACGCTCGTGATCGGCACCTGGGCCGGCATGAAGATCATGAAGCTCGACCGCGATTCCGCGCTGCTGACCGCCGCCGGCAGCGCGATCTGCGGCGCGGCCGCCGTGCTCGCGTTCGAATCGACGCTGCAGTCGAAGCCGCACCAGAGCGCGATGGCCGTGGGCAGCGTCGTGCTGTTCGGCACGCTGTCGATGTTCCTGTACCCGGTCGCGTATCACGCCGGTCTGCTGAACCTCGATCCGGCCGGCCTCGGCCTGTTCTTCGGCGGCACGATCCACGAGGTCGCGCAGGTGGTCGGCGCGGCGAGCGACATCAGCCCGCAGGTCGCGCACATCGCGACGATCGTCAAGATGACCCGCGTGATGCTGCTCGTGCCGGTGCTGCTGGTGCTCGGCTGGTGGCTGGCCCGCTCGGCACGCGCCACCGCCGGCGGCGCGCAAGGCAAGCGCAAGGTGGCCGTGCCCTGGTTCGCGCTCGGTTTCCTCGGCTTCGTGATCGTCAATTCGCTGAATGTGCTGCCCACCGACGTCACGCACACGCTGAACGTGCTCGACACCTTCGCGCTGACGATGGCCATGACCGCGCTCGGCATCGAAACCCGCGTCGCGCAGATCCGCGCCGCCGGCCCCCGTGCGCTGATGACCGGCCTGATCCTGTACGTGTGGCTGATCGCCGGCGGCTACGGGATCACCTGGGCCGTGCAGCACTGGCTTGGCTGAGTTGCCCGCCCGTGACACTTCGCGCGCCGCGCCCGACGGGATGGTCCCGCGGGCGCGGCGCAGTGCTATGCTTCGCGTCGTTTTCCATCGCCCTCTTTCAGCCGTGCTCTCGTTCCTGCTGAAGCTGCGCACTCGCGCCCAAACGCTGTTCCGCCTGTCGGACGCCCATACGATGCTGATCTGGTCAGCCATCGTCGGTGTCGGCGGCGCCTTTGCCACGATGGCGTTCCGCGAAGGCATCGACCTGATGCAGCACTTGATTTCCGGACAAAGCGGCAGCTTCGTGCAGATGGCGAAGCGCCTGCCGTGGTACGTGCGGTTCTGGATGCCGGCCGCGGGCGGCTTCCTCGCCGGCTGCGTGCTGCTGCTCGCGACGCGCGGCGACAAGCAGGCCGCCAAGACCGACTACATGGAATCGGTCGCGCTCGGCAACGGCATCGTGCCGGTACGCCAGAGCCTGTGGCGCAGCGTGTCGTCGCTGCTGACGATCGGCAGCGGCGGCTCGATCGGCCGCGAAGGCCCGATGGTGCAGCTCGCGGCGCTCGCCGCATCGCTCGTCGGCCGCTTCGTGCACTTCGACCCGCCGCGCCTGCGCCTGCTGGTCGCCTGCGGGGCGGCGGCCGGCATCACGTCCGCGTACAACGCGCCGATCGCCGGCGCATTCTTCGTGTCGGAGATCGTGCTCGGCGGCATCGCCATGGAAAGTCTCGGCCCGATGATCGTCTCGTCGGTCGTCGCGAACATCGTGATGCGCGAATTTGCCGGCTACCGGCCGCCGTACGAGATGCCGGTGTTTCCGGCCGTCACCGGCCCCGAAGTGCTGCTGTTCGTCGTGCTCGGCGCGCTGTGCGGCGTGCTCGCGCCGCAGTTCCTGCACCTGCTCGATGCATCGAAGAACCAGTTCAAGCGGCTGCCCGTGCCGCTGCCCGTGCGGCTCGCACTCGGCGGCCTCGTCGTCGGCGTGATCTCGGTATGGGTGCCGGACGTGTGGGGCAACGGCTACAGCGTGGTGAACCTCATCCTCCATTCGCCGTGGACCTGGCAGGCACTCGTCGCGGTGCTCGTGTTCAAGGTGATCGCGACCTCCGCCACCGTCGGCTCCGGCGCGATCGGCGGGGTTTTCACGCCGACGCTGTTCGTCGGCGCGGTGTTCGGCTCGCTGTTCGGGCTCGCGATGCAAGCCGTGTGGCCCGGCCATACGTCGGCGTACTTCGCGTACGCGATCGTCGGGATGGGCGCGTTCCTGACGGGCGCCACGCAGGCGCCGCTGATGGCGATCCTGATGATCTTCGAGATGACGCTCAGCTACCAGGTCGTGCTGCCGCTGCTGGTGTCCTGCGTATTCGCGTACTTCGTTGCGCGCGCGACCGGCACGACGTCGATGTACGAGATCACACTGCACCACCACCAGGATGCCGAGGAACGCAGCCGGATCCGCACCACGCAGATGCGCGCGCTGATCCAGCCCGCGCAGACGGTCGTGCCGCTCACCGCGAGCGTCGCCGACATGACCCGCGTGTTTCTCGAATATCCGGTGAAGTATCTGTACGTGACCGACGACGCCGGGCGCTTTCGCGGCGCGGTCGCGCTGAAGGACATCACGTCGGACCTGCTCGACAAGCGCGACACGACCGACAAGACGGCCGCGCACTACGCGCACACGCCGTTTCCGCTCCTCACGCCCGACATGCCGCTCGCCACCGCGCTCGAACGCTTCATGGCGTTCCAGGGCGAACGCCTGCCGGTGATCGAAAGCGAAGCCGAGCCGACGCTCGCCGGGGTCGTCTACAAGACGTCGCTGCTCGATGCGTACCGGCGGATGACTGGCGAACGCTGACCGGGCGCCTCGCCGCCGGCAGCGCGAACGCGGCTCGAGGCCAGGGCCCGCTCAGTCCGGCGCGCGGCCGAGCACCACGCGTGCGAAGAATCCCGCCAGCACCGACTCGGCCACCTCGGCCGACACGTGCTGCGGATCAGCCGAGTAGTACGACTGCACGCCATCGCACAGGCACATCAGCCCGAACGCAAGCGTCTCCGCCGGCAGCAGCAGCGGCGTGCCCGCGCGCTCCGAGAAGCGCCGGATGAACTCGGCCATCTGCAGGCGCTTGCCATGCAGGAACTGGTTGAAGCGCACGCGGAACTTCGCGTCGCGCGCGGCCTGCAGCTTCGCCTCGCCCCACAGCAGCGAATATTCGTCGTCCTGAAACAGCGTCCGGTAATACGCGAGCGACATCGACTCCATCTGCTCGCGCGTTCCGCCCCCGTCGAAGATCGCCTGGAAGTCGGCCTGCACTTCAGCGTGATCGCGCTCCAGCAACTCCAGCAACAGGTCTGACTTGCTGCTGAAATTCGAATAGAACGCCCCGCGCGTAAAACCGGCCGCCGCCGCGATGTCCTCGACACTCGCGGCCACATAGCCTTTCTTCATAAAAATCCGGTGCGCGGCATTCAGCAGACGTTCGCGCGTCTGGTCCCTGCTCTGCTCGCGAGTTAAGCGCTGTGGTTTCATGGCGCGCAGTCTAGCACCCTTTACCTTTCGGATTCATCTTTGCATTCAGATACAGGTGTGTATTAGAATTCGCCACAGTTTCTGAAAGATGGTGTCCGCACGCCTGTGCCGGCGCCGCTCGGGGCAAGCGCCCGCCGCGCTTGCCGGCTTCGTTCCGCTCTCGCTCTCACCTCATCTGGGGGTTTCGTGAATCGCTCCGGTTCCCGCGCCGCGCTGCTGGTCGGCGCCGCGCTCGTCCTCGCCGCCTGTCATCCGAAAGAATCCGCGCCGCCCGCGCCGCGCCCCGTCGTCGCGCTGCCCGCCCATGCCGACGGCGCTGCCGTCGCACGCACGCTCCCCGGCGAGATCCAGCCGCGCTACGCCACCCCGCTGTCGTTCCGCATCGCCGGCAAGATCATCGAGCGCAAGGTGCGCCTCGGCGATACGGTCAAGGTCGGCCAGGTCGTCGCGCTGCTCGATCCGTCCGACGTCGAGAAGAACGCCGCGAGCGCGCAGGCGCAGCTCGATGCCGCGACGCACAGCCTCGCGTTCGCGAAGCAGCAGCTCGACCGCGATCGCGCGCAGGCACGCGAAAACCTGATCGCCACCGCGCAGCTCGAGCAGACCGAGAACAGCTACACGTCGGCGCTCGCGCAGCGCGACCAGGCACAGCAGCAGCTCGCGCTCGCGAAGAACCAGCTCCGCTACGCGACGCTCGTCGCCGATCACGCGGGCTACATCACCGCCGAACAGGCCGATACCGGCCAGAACGTGTCGGCCGGCCAGGCCGTCTACCAGCTCGCATGGTCCGGCGACGTCGATGTCGTCAGCGACGTGCCCGAGGCCGCACTGGCATCGCTCACGCCGGGCCACGCGGCCACCGTCACGCTGCCGTCGCTGCCGGGCCGCCCGTTCGCCGCCAAGGTCCGCGAAATCGCACCGGCCGCCGATCCGCAAAGCCGCACGTATCGCGTGAAGCTCACGCTCGCCACACCCGATCCGGCGATCCGGCTCGGGATGACGGCCAGCGTCGCGTTCGACGGCGCACCGGCCATCGGTGACGCGCAGCCGATCACGCTGCCCGCGACCGCGCTGTTCCACGACGGCCAGCAACCGGCCGTGTGGGTCGTGCGCACGAAGGACGACACGCTCGAGCTGCGCCGCGTCGACGTCGCACGGTTCAACGAGCGCACGGTGACGGTGTCGCACGGGCTGCAGCCCGGCGAACGCGTCGTGCTGCAGGGTGTGCACACGGTCAGCGCGGGCGAGAAAGTGCGCGCGATCGCGCCGCTGCATCCGGAGGACTTCGCATCGTGAGCGTTTCCTACGAAGAAGGCCGCTTCAACCTGTCGGCGTGGGCGCTGCGCCACCAGGCGCTGGTCGTCTACCTGATCGCGCTCGCGACCCTCGCGGGCATCCTTGCGTACACGCGCCTCGCGCAATCCGAAGACCCGCCGTTCACGTTCCGCGTCATGGTGATCCGCACGTTCTGGCCCGGCGCGACCGCGCGGCAGGTGCAGGAACAGGTGACCGACCGGATCGGCCGCAAGCTGCAGGAAACGCCGGCCATCGACTTCCTGCGCAGCTATTCGCGCCCCGGCGAATCGCTGATCTTCTTCACGATGAAGGATTCGGCGCCCGTGAAGGACGTGCCTGAAACCTGGTACCAGATCCGCAAGAAGGTCGGCGACATCGGCTATACGCTGCCGCCCGGCGTGCAGGGCCCGTTCTTCAACGACGAATTCGGCGACGTCTACACCAACATCTGGACGCTCGAAGGCGACGGCTTCACGCCCGCGCAGCTTCACGATTACGCGGACCAGCTACGCACCGTGCTGCTGCGCGTGCCGGGCGTCGGCAAGGTCGACTATTTCGGCGACCCCGATCAGCGGATCTTCATCGAGGTGAACAACGCGCAGCTCACGCGCCTCGGCATCTCGCCGCAGCAGCTCGGGCAGGCGATCAACGCGCAGAACGACATCTCGTCGGCCGGCGTGCTGACGACCGCCGACGACCGCGTGTTCGTGCGGCCGAGCGGCCAGTTCGACAACGTCGACGCGATCGCCGACACGCTGATCCGCATCAACGGCCGCACGTTCCGGCTCGGCGATCTCGCGACGGTGAAGCGCGGCTACGACGACCCGGCCGTCACGCAGATGCGTGCGGGCGGCCGTGCGGTGCTCGGCATCGGCGTCACGATGCAGCCGGGCGGCGACGTGATCCGGCTCGGCAAGGCGCTCGACGCGGAATCGAAGGACCTGCAGGCGCAACTGCCGGCCGGCCTCAAGCTGACGCTGGTGTCGAGCATGCCGCACGCGGTCGAGCATTCGGTCGACGACTTCCTCGAAGCGGTGGCCGAAGCCGTCGCGATCGTGCTGGTCGTGAGCCTCGTGTCGCTCGGCCTGCGCACCGGGATGGTGGTCGTGATCTCGATTCCCGTCGTGCTCGCGGTCACCGCCCTCTTCATGTACCTGTTCGACATCGGGCTGCACAAGGTGTCGCTCGGCACGCTCGTGCTCGCGCTCGGGCTGCTCGTCGACGACGCGATCATCGCGGTCGAGATGATGGCCGTGAAGCTCGAACAGGGCTACACCCGTGCACGCGCCGCCGCGTTCGCCTATACGAGCACCGCGTTCCCGATGCTGACGGGCACGCTCGTCACCGTGTCGGGCTTCCTGCCGATCGCGCTCGCGAAATCGAGCACCGGCGAATACACGCGCTCGATCTTCGAGGTGTCTGCGATCGCACTGATCGCGTCGTGGTTCGCGGCGGTCGTGCTGATCCCGCTGCTCGGCTTCCACCTGCTGCCCGAACGCAAGCGGCAAGCACACGAGGCGCACCTGCCCGACGACCACGAGCACGACATCTACGACACGCGTTTCTACCGGCGGCTGCGCGGCTGGATCGACTGGTGCATCGAGCGGCGCTTCGTCGTGCTGCTGATCACGGGCGCGCTCTTCGTCGTGGCGTTGATGGGCTTCTCGCTCGTGCCGCAGCAGTTCTTCCCGAGCTCCGATCGCCCCGAGCTGCTCGTCGACCTGCGGCTGCCCGAAGGCGCGTCGTTCGCGGCGACGCTGCGCGAGACCGAACGCCTCGAGAAAGTGATCGACAAGCGCCCCGAGATCGATCATTCGGTGAACTTCGTCGGCAGCGGCGCGCCGCGCTTCTACCTGCCGCTCGACCAGCAGCTTCAGCTGCCGAACTTCGCGCAGTTCGTGATCACCGCGAAATCGGTGAAGGACCGCGAGAAGCTCGCGGCCTGGCTCGAAACCACGTTGCGCGAGCAGTTCCCGGCCGTGCGCTCGCGGCTGTCACGGCTCGAGAACGGCCCGCCGGTCGGCTACCCGGTGCAGTTCCGCGTGAGCGGCGACAGCATCGCGACGGTGCGCTCGATCGCCGAGAAGGTCGCGGCGACGATGCGCGGCGACGCGCGCACGGTCAACGTGCAGTTCGACTGGGACGAGCCGGCCGAGCGCTCGGTGCGCTTCGAGATCGACCAGAAGAAGGCGCGCGAGCTGAACGTCACGTCACAGGACGTGTCGAGCTTCCTCGCGATGACACTGTCCGGCACGACCGTCACGCAGTACCGCGAGCGCGACAAGCTGATCGCGGTCGATCTGCGCGCGCCACGGGCCGACCGTGTCGATCCGGCGAAGCTGGCGGGCCTCGCGCTGCCGACCCCGAACGGCCCGGTGCCGCTCGGCTCGCTCGGCCGCTTCAAGCCGACACTCGAATACGGCGTCGTGTGGGAGCGCGACCGCCAGCCGACCATCACCGTGCAGTCGGACGTGCGCGCCGGCGCGCAGGGCATCGACGTCACGCATGCGGTCGACGCAAAGCTGAACGCGTTGCGCGCGCAGCTGCCGGTCGGCTATCAGATCAACATCGGCGGCTCGGTCGAGGAAAGCGCGAAGGCGCAGAAGTCGATCAACGCGCAGATGCCGCTGATGGCGATCGCCGTGTTCACGCTGCTGATGATCCAGCTGCAGAGCTTCTCGCGCGTGCTGATGGTCGTGCTCACCGCGCCGCTCGGGCTGATCGGCGTGGTCGCCACGCTGCTGCTGTTCGGCCAGCCGTTCGGCTTCGTCGCGATGCTCGGCGTGATCGCGATGTTCGGGATCATCATGCGCAACTCGGTGATCCTCGTCGACCAGATCGAGCAGGACATCGCGGTCGGCCACCGGCGTATCGACGCGATCATCGGTGCGACCGTGCGGCGCTTCCGTCCGATCACGCTGACGGCCGCCGCCGCCGTGCTCGCGCTGATTCCGCTGTTGCGCTCGAACTTCTTCGGGCCGATGGCGACCGCGCTGATGGGCGGCATCACGAGCGCGACCGTGCTGACGCTGTTCTACCTGCCCGCGCTGTATGCGACGTGGTTCCGCGTGAAGCACGACGAACGCGACCCGCAGGCCGGCCCGCCGCCTGGCGGCACGCCTGCCGCGCCGTCGGGAGCCTGACCATGGATCGATCGATGAACCTGAAAACGAAAGCCGTGCGGGCACTCGCCGTGGCGAGCCTCGTCGGCCCGCTCGCGGGCTGCTCCTGGTTCGCGCCGAGCGGCGAGCCGCCCGCGATGCCATCGCCCGCGCACTACGGCACCACGCCGCAAGTCCAGCAGACCGTGTCCGCGCAAGGCGTCGCACAGCAGTTCGAGGTCGGCGCGCAACCGGTGCCCGACTGGTGGAAGCAGTACCGCTCCGATGCGTTGAACGCGCTCGTCGACGAAGGGCTGCGCAACAGTCCGACGTTGAGCGCGGCATCGCACTCGCTCGATGCCGCGCGCGAACAGCTGCGCGGGCAGATCGGCAGCTCGATGCTGCCGTCGATCGACGCGGGCGGCCAGGCCACGCGCCAGCGTGCGCTCGGCGTGCCGATTCCCGCGCTCGGCGCGCCGACGCTGCTGTACGACACGTTCGTCGGCCAATTGCAGGCGAGCTACACGATCGACCTGTTCGGTGCGTCGCGTTTCGCGAACCGTGCGCTGGCGCGGCGCGTCGACGTCAGCGCGTTCCAGCTCGAATCCGCGCGGCGCGCGCTGGCCGCGAACATCGTCACCGCGTCGATCACGGTGTCGGTGCTGAACGCGCAGATCAGCACGACCGAGCGGCTCGTCGCACTCGCCAACGACCAGGCGCACGATGCCGAACGCCGCTACGCGCTCGGTTCCGCATCGCGCAGCGACGCGCTGAACGCGCGGCAAAGCGCCGACACGTTCGCGGCGAGCCTGCCCGCGCTGCGCCAGCAACGCGACTCGGCACGCCATGCGCTCGCGGTGCTGGTCGGCCGCACGCCCGACCAACCGCCGGCCGATCTCACGCTCGCCGATCTGCACCTGCCCGAGCAGGTGCCCGTCGTCGTGCCGTCGGACCTGCTGCAAAGCCGCCCGGACATCCAGGCGGCCGACGCGGGGCTGAAGGCCGCCGCGGCCGAAGTGGGCCTCGCGACCGCGCAGCTGTTCCCGCAGCTGTCGCTGTCGGCCGCGATGGGCAAAGGCGGCTTCAGCTGGCCGACGATGCTGTCGGGCGCCGGCTCGATCTGGAACGTCGGCGCGTCGCTGAGCCAGCCGATCTTCCACGGCGGCGCGCTGCTCGCGCAGCGTCGCGCGGCGAAGGCGACCTACGAGGCCGCCGTCGACCAGTACAAGCAGGCCGTGCTCGGCGCGTTCCAGAATGTCGCCGATTCACTCGCGGCGCTCGAGCACGATGCGGAAGCGCTCGACGCATCGTCCCGCGCCGCGTTGTCCGCGCGCGGCGCGTACGACGACGCGGCGGCCCGCGTGCGGCTCGGCGAGACGGGGAGAGCCAACGGCTGAACTCCAGTCAACTGCCTCCATCTTGTATGGCGTCGTCTGCTTGACAAAAAAAAATACACACAGCCGATGCGCCTCG
>NZ_JAAGPO010000208.1:0-17665 GCF_017104825.1 Burkholderia sp. Ac-20345
TGGTGCTCCGCGAGGCGCGGCATCAGCAGCGTCAGGCCGAATACCGCCAGCAGCACGATCGCGACCCAGCGGCCGGCCTGGTTGGCTTGCGCGACCCACCCGCCGCCGACGGCGGCGAGCGTCGCGACGACGGCGAACGTGAGCGCCATGCCGGCGAGCAGCGGCAGGCCGGAGCGCACGAACGGCTGGTCGGCGCGCGCGAACACGAACGGCAGCACGGGCAGGATGCACGGGCTCAGGATCGTGAGTACGCCGCCGAGGTAGGCAAGGACGATGAGCAGCATGGTGCGTTCTCCAGTCGGTCGGGAGTGGGGCCGGATCAGGCGGCGGCGGGGTGGAAGGCGAGCGCGAGGCCGTTCATGCAGTAGCGCAGGCCGGTGGGCTGCGGGCCGTCGTCGAACACGTGGCCGAGATGGCCGCCGCAGCGGCGGCAGTGCACTTCGGTGCGGATCATCCCGAACGACGCGTCGGTGTGGGTGCCGACCGCGTGGTCGAGCGGCTTCCAGAAGCTCGGCCAGCCCGTATGGCTGTCGAACTTGGTGGCCGACGAGAACAGCGCGAGGTTGCAGCCGGCGCACGCGAACGTGCCTTGCCGGTGCTCGTCGTTCAGCGGGCTGGTGTACGGCCGCTCGGTGCCGGCTTCGCGCAGGACCGAGTACTGGGCGGGGGTGAGCCGACGATGCCATTCGGCGTCGCTGAGGGTGACCTCAAAAGGGGCGGCCGTCTGCGGGGTGGCTGGCGGCGCGGCAAACGCACGGCCGGCCAGCGCGCGGCGGCCGACGGACGACAGGGTCGCGAGCACGGCGAGGCCGGTGGCGCCGGCGAACAGCAGATGTCTGCGGGTGGGCATGATGGGCTCCTGGCGGCAGGTCCTGAAAACATGCGCCCATCGTAGTCAGCGGCCGGTGTCGAAGTCCTCACGGAAAGTTAAATGAATTGTGATTGTTTTCTGGGTGATCCGGCTAGATCCGTTGAAATCCATCAAAGCCCCGTCTGACAAGGGTTTGTTGGAAATTTATGGTCCGCCAAGTTCCACGGAAATCCTCCACGAGCCGCAACTTTTTAGTGTTTTTTTAGTGTTTGCGATGTGGGGTAGGCTCTGCTTAGAGAGGCACGGGCCGACCTGATTGCGATATCAAAGGAGGGCGATCGTGGGTGGTCTGACGGTTAAGCAAATCGAAGCCGCAAAGGCGACCGGGAAGCTGTATTTCCTGTCGGATGGGCGAGGGCTGTTCCTGCGCATCGGCCCGGATGGCTCGAAAACCTGGCTGGTTCGCGTCAGCATCAATGGCAAGCAACGCGATAAGCCGCTCGGCAAGGCGTGGGGGCGCACCATGACTGACGAACGGTTGTCGCTAGAGGATGCACGCGCAGCCGCAGCGACAATTCGTTCACAGGCGCGCGACGGTGTGGACTATCTCGAAGCGGAGAAGCGTGAACGACAGGCCAAGGTTGAAAAAGCGACGACAGCGGAGCTCACGTTCGGCGATTTGTTCGATACTTGGTTCGCGACCGTCAACAAGAAGCGCGGTAAGAAAGGCCGAAAGGATGGCGGTAGGATGCTTCGAAGTGCGATGGAAAAACATGTGCTGCCGGCCCTCCGTACACACAAGATTGCAGGCGTGTTTGCTTCGAATGTTCTGCCGCTGCTTACCGCGATTTCCGACGCGGGATACAACCGGCGCGCAGTCGAGGTCTTGGGGGCCGTCCAGCAAATGATCCGATGGGGCGAGCGCAACCAGCCGTGGAAACGCTTGCTGATCGATTGTGATGTGCTCGCGCTCGCAAAGGAGGATGTCGTTGCAGGTGATTACGACCCGGTACGCGACAATGAACGCCATCGCACGCTGTCGGACGACGAAATTCGCGCGCTCGGTGAACTTATGCCGGCTGCACGGCTTCCGCGCTCCATTGAGTCAGCGGTATGGGTGATGCTTGCTTGCGGAACGCGTGTCGGTGAAACACTCGTGACTCGATGGGCTGATCTTGACTTCAAGGCACGGACGTGGAGGATTCCAAAGGAACACACGAAGTCAAGCGCGGCGATTACGATTCATCTTTCCGATTTCGTCCTTGCGCAGTTTGCGGCACAGCAGATTGTGCGCGCTGGATTGCCCGAGGGCGACGTGCGTCGCGAATACGTATTTCCGTCGCAACAGGGCAAGATTCCGCACGTTACTATCCACACAACGTGCAAGGCGATCCGTGACCGACAACGCGGGAAGGGTGTATCGACCGAAGGTCGCACGACAGCAACGGATACGCTTATTGTCTCGGGTGGTCAGTGGAAATGCCATGACCTGCGTCGCACGTGCGCAACGATGATGCAGTCGCTAGGCATTCCGGAAAGCGTCGTGCATCGGTGCCTGAATCACGCGCGTAACGAGCCGCTTGATCGGATCTATCTGCAGTTCGATTATGGTGCGCAAATGCGCGACGCATGGCAGCGATGGGGCGATCGCCTGTCGGAATTGCTGGGCGAAGATACGAGAAACGTGCGCTTTCTGTTCAAGTCGTAGTCCACGGTCTCAATCAACCCAGGCATTCATATCCGATCGACGACGGGCTGTTTATCCAACAGCACGAAGATTCGTCGATGCGCGTCGTCGGTGACAACGCTCGATCCGACTTCGGATTTTTGCCTCGACCATCGATAAAGCAATGCGAAAGCACCTCAGTCTTGTGTCGTCGGCTGCAGACGCAATTGCTACTACTTCCTACCGATCAGATCCGTCGTCTGTTGCTCGAGCGTCATCGTGCACTTGCGGCGCTCTGTAACGGATGCAGTGGTTGAGCCGATCGCTACATTGTCCAATATGCTCGCACAATCATTCTACAGCATCTGGCTTGCCGATTGAATCTGGCGGAGAGATGACCGCTGTCAGACTGCAGTGGCGAATCCGGCGAACGTCTGATGCGCATTGATTGATCGATGAGTTTGCAAGCTAGCACGGCCAACGCGTGGTGCATGTGCGAAGTCTGATGGTTTCTACGTAGAAACTTTAGGAAGCGCGATAGGACGTGCGTGGTTGCCAGTGAGGGGCGCCACGATGCGCTCTGTCGAAGTGGTCCATTTCGAGGTGGGATTCGGCGAACTGAAGAGGAACATAGTAAATGATATGAACGCCTCCCACCCGTGATCGGTGGGAGCCGGCAGGAAGGCGGAGCCTCACGGACCGACGGAATCAGAGTGCCCAGATGGAAGACCATAGAGGTTTTCCTGGTAAACCGGAGGCTCCGACATGAAGCAGATGACAGTGGGTGCGGACATCGCAAAGAACGTGATGCAACTCCATTACATCGGCGCAGAGACGGGCGAGATCGTGAACAAGCCGGTGAAGCGTGCTGTATTCATCGAGCATTTCTCGAACCGGGCTCCCTGCCTGATCGGAATGGAAGCCTGCGGGGGCTTGCAGTACTGGGCCCGCAAGCTCACGGCGATGGGCCATGAGGTGAAGCTGATGCCGGGGAAATTCGTGAAGGCGTTCGTGATGGGCAACAAGAACGACGCGGTCGATGCGACAGCGATCTGGCTTGCCGTGCAGCACGCAGAAAGGTCAGTCGCGGTGAAGACGGAAACGCAACAGGCGGTGCTGGGTCTGCACCGGATGCGCGAGCAACTGGTGAAGTTCCGCACGATGCAGATCAACGGCCTGCTGACCGAGTACGGCGAAGTGATGGGCAAAGGCCGAGCCGCGCTGGACAAAGCGATACCGAGCGTACTGGAGCGACTGGTCGATCGTCTTCCGTCGATCCTGATCGACACGCTGCGCGAGCAGTGGAACGGGCTGGCGGAGCTGGATAAGCAGATTGCCGGCATCGAACGGCGCTTACAGATGTGGATGAGAGAGGACAAGGCATGCAAGGCGATCGCGGTGATACCGGGCGTAGGTCTCCTGACGGCGACAGCGGCTGTCGCGACGATGGGCGATGCGAAGACGTTTCGGTCCGGGCGCGAATTCGCAGCCTGGATCGGACTGGTGCCCAAGCAAACGGGCTCGGGCGGCAAAGTCCAGTTGCTGGGCATCAGCAAGTCAGTATGACTTCCGTGAGGTAGAGGCTGGCCTGCCGCGCGGCATCAAACGCGGGTTAGCATGTCTGCCAGAGCCGCACGGTGCGGACAGGCCGCACCCGGCGATTTCCGACACGGAGGCCAGCGTGGAAAACGATAGCACTACAAGGGCTTCCCCGTTGAGCGCAAGCTCGAGCGTGGTTTTCGGTTGATGCATTGATGCAATGCCGTACTGGTGCGTGTGAGAAGGTGAAGGACTGCTGTACTACAACCGGTCATATTGGACCAATGGTCCGGACCCTGATGAAAGACGCGCGCGAGGACCTCGCTCGCTGTTCGGGAGTTAAATCCCCCGTGCTATCCCAGGTACGCCCCACGCGGGTCCAACCCGCTTCACATCACCGCTGGCAGTGCAAAGTGATCTTCTATCTGGTCATGGCTGTTGTCATTTTCGATTTCAGGATCGCCCAGGCCATCCTTGCATTCTTGGCCGCAATCGCGACGGCCGCACGCCAATATCCGCGGCGTTCGACTAGGCCTCGGACCCAGCGGCTCAAGCGGTCCTGCTTCTCGCCGAGATTGGCGATGACGGCGCGAGCTCCGAGGACCAGCAGGCTGCGCAGATAGGCATCGCCCGCTTTCGTGATGCTGCCCAGCCGGGCCTTGCCTCCGCTGCTGTGTTGGCCGGGCGTGAGCCCGAGCCAAGCCGCTACCTGGCGACCGTTCCTGAAATCATGTCCTCCACCGAGGCTCGCGAGCAGCGCGCTCGCTGTGGTCGGACCGATGCCTCGCAGTCTCATGAGTCGCTTGCTGCGCTCGTCGTCACGGGCGATTCCGCTGATTGCTCGATCGTATTCTTCAAGCCGATCCTCAATGTTGCCGGCATGCTCAAGCAAATCGCTGATGCAGCGCCGGGCCCAACCCGGCAGGATGTCCAGATGTGGCGTGATCTCTCTTCGCAGTCGCTCCGGGCTCCGAGGCAGCACGACGCCGAATTCGGCGAGCAAGCCACGCATCCGGTTGTAGGCAGCGGTTCGTTCCTCGACGAATCCCTGCCGGGTCCGATGCAGGCAGAGCATCGCCTGCTGATGCTCGTCTTTCAGCGGTACGAAACGCATGCTCGGACGGGTTACCGCCTCGCAAATGGCGGCCGCATCCGCCGCATCGTTCTTGCCGCGCTTCCCCGACATGCGATAAGGCGCCACGAGCCTGGGCGCCATTAACTTGGCTGTATGGCCGTGTTGTTGGAATACACGAGCCCAGTAATGCGCGCCGGAGCATGCTTCCATGCCAATGACGCACGGCGGCAATTGTGCAATCAAGGTTACCAGTTGTTCGCGCGATACACGTGGCTTGATCAGCAACGCCTTGCCAACCTCGTCCACGCCGTGAACGGCGAAAGCATTCTTGGCAAGGTCGATTCCGATGGTCACAATAGGCATGGACTTCCCCTCCTGTTGGTGTTGATGAAGGTCGAGAACTTCATCATGGCACGTTGATGCCGATTCGCGGCTTCCGCCGCAGCCTCGGGACGGGGAGGTCCATTTCATTCGTTGTACGTGGGACTGGACGTTCACAAAGATTCGATCACGGTTGCGTACGCGATCGAGATGGGCGAAGTGGAACTGTTCGGCAAGATCGGCACCATGCAAATTAACGTTGATCGGCTGTGCAAGAAACTGCAACCAAAGGCGCGGCAGATCTGTTTCGTCTACGAAGCGGGCCCGTGCGGATACGGACTGTACCGGCGGCTGGTCGATAAAGGTTTTGACTGTATGGTGTGCGCTCCGTCGCTTATTCCGTGCAAGCCAGGTGATCGCGTCAAGACGGACCGCCGTGACGCGATCAAGCTGGTGCGCTCGCTGCGCGCCGGCGACCTCTCAGCCGTGCATGTGCCGACGGTTGAAGATGAAGCGTTCCGCGACCTGGCCCGCGCCTGGTCGGCTGCCAGAGAAGACCTGAAGGCAGCACGCTGCAGGCTCAATCCTTTCTGCTGGCCCACGGCGTCCACTATCTCGGCCGTCCCAACTGGGGGCCGACACACAGGCGCTGGTTAAGTACGTTCTCGTTTGACAGCGCCTGGCAGCAACTGGCGTTCAACGAACATCGGCGCTCGATTGAGGATCGGCTCGCGCAATGCGAGCGGCTAGAACTGGCTTTGCGTGAAGCCGTCACCAATTGGCGGTTCTATCCAGTCGTACTTGCTTTGCAAGCGATGCGCGGCATCAACTTCACGTCGGCAATCGGCTTGGTGTCCGAACTGGGTGACCTCACGCGTTTCGAACATCCACGGCAACTGATGGCATGGATTGGCGTGACGCCTTCGGAGCATTCCTCGGGTGGGAAACGACGCCTAGGTAGCATTACCAAGACCGGCAACAGCTGTGCACGTAAGCTGCTGGTTGAATCCGCCTGGAGCTATCGACATCCGGCACGCGTGAGCATCGATATCCAGCGCCGGCATGAAGGTCTACCCAAACCGATAATCGATCGTGCCTGGGACGCGCAGCTGAGGCTGTGCAGGCGATATCGTAAGCTCGTCGCCAGAGGGAAGACCGCACATGTCGCCATCATCGCTGTCGCGCGCGAACTGGCAGCCTTCATCTGGGACGTCGGTCGACTGGGAATGACTCTGGCCGCACCGTACAGCGAACAAGCCGCATAAACGGAGGACATAGTTGACGAAAAGCCAACCAGCATCGGAAGTTTCCTGAAGGCGGCGCAGCCCGGTATTCGAGTAACCCGCGACCGCGTTTGGCAACGACATCAGTCGACTTGCGTAGTAAGGAAGCGGCAGTCTCATGAGACGGACCTCTGTAATGCGGTAACCAACCCGCGAATATCAGCTTGATCCACCGTCGAGATTTACTGCTACGCCGCCCTCAGGAAATTTGCTCTACCTATGGAGTAGATCTTGAAAACCGATTCCGATTGACACCGGGAGTCATATCAGCGCGGTGACACGTATCTGCGCAAGCTGCTGATTCATGGTGCCCGGGCTGTGCTGTGCCTCACGAAGGAACCGGGGCCGTGGGCTGAAGGGATCAGGAAGCGTCGACCGCTGAATGTGGCGATCGTGGCACCGGCGAACAGGATAGCCCGCACGATCTGGGCGATTCTGGCGCATGACAGGCCGTACGAAAAGGGCTACGTGAGCGTGAAACCGGTTTGACCGAACGGCGTTGCGTAGCAGGAAGATCAACTGTATGCGGTCTTTTAACGACGCCCCTCAGAGGTTGAGGGCGGCAGGCATTCTCCAAGGCATGAGATCGACGTAGTCGTCGGCGGTCGCGGCAAGTGGCAGCCTGGTGAACAGCCAGACCAGATAGCGATACGGCTCGACGCCGTTCGCCTTGCAGGTCTCGACGAGGGAGTACAGGTTGGCACTGGCCTGCGCGCCGGCGACCGTGTCGGAGAACAGCCAGGCCTTGCGGCCGACGACAAACGGTCGGATCGCGTTCTCGCACAGGTTATGCCGACTCCCCGATTATGCCGCGTCGTGCATGCGTGTGGCGGTGGATATGGCCTTTCATGATCGCTGTGTCGGCATAAACGTATGATTTCTCCGGCTGGCTATGGCGCTGGCCAGGAGAGATCAGATGAATGCGACACGCACAGTCAGCGAATCCGGTGGGCTGCCGGCTCATCACATCGATGCATTTCTTGATCGTCTACGGACGGCGCACTATTCCGAGGTATCGCTTCGCAAGAAACGAAGAGTCCTGTGCGCGTTCTCGGGGTGGATGAAGAACAGGAACATCGACCTGACTGATCTCGATGAGTCTGTCACGGCTCGCTTTATAAAGCGCATGATCTACGCATCACGAGACCGTGTCCAGCGTGCGCGTCCCACATTACGGCAGTTTCTCGCCTATCTGCGTGCCGAAGCCATTGTGTGCCCGCCGACGTTGGGCCGCCAGTCCGCGATCGCGCACATTTATGGCCGATACCTAAACTATCTGAGGCAGGATCGTGGACTCGCGAAGAACTCTCTTCTCGTCTATGGCCCGTTCATTCGCGACTTCCTCGACAGCCACGCGGCCGGCGACGGAAGCTTATTGCCAGACACATTTGACGCGGTATCGATCCGGAATCATCTTCTTGCCCGCAGCAAAGGCCGGTCGTCAGAGTACATGCGGCTGATGGCAGTTGCGCTTCGCTCGTTCTGCCATTTCCTCTTTCTGCGCGGCTATACGGCACGAGACCTGTATGAGTCTGTGCCCCCAGTTCGTAAGTGGCGACAGTCAACCGTGCCCACGTTCCTCACGCTGGAGCAGCAAGAAGCGCTTATTGCAACTGCAGACCGCTCGACTCTGACTGGGCGCCGCGACTATGCAATCCTGCTGTTGTTAGCGCGGCTCGGCCTACGTGCCGGAGAAATCGTTGCCATCGAACTTGACGACATTTACTGGCGTTCGGGGGAACTCGTCGTTCATGGCAAGGGGCAGATGGTCGAGCACGTCCCCCTGCCATCGGAGGTCGGAGAAGCAATCGCAACATATCTCCGCGATGCTCGCGGATCGAGTGCATCGCGGCGCGTCTTCCTTCGAAGATTGGCACCTCGGGTTGGTCTGGCAGGGCCGGCGGCGATTGGCAAGATTGTCTGTCAGGCCTTCGCGCGTGCCGGTTTCCGCCCCGCGTGCCGGGGCGCCGCACATCTGTTCCGTCACGGTCTTGCGACGACGATGATTCGCCACGGCGCCTCGATCACGGAAATAGCCGAGGTCTTGCGACACCGCTCACAGGACAGTACCGCGATCTATGCAAAGGTCGCGTTTGAGGACCTGCGTGGGATCGCGCGCTCATGGCCCATAGCGGGAGGTGCAATATGACTGCGATTCGCGATTCTCTCGCACGATACGTGGCGGTCCGCCGTGCTCTCGGGGCGTCATTCTATGAGCCTGCGTTGGCACTTGGTCATTTCGTTGACCTTCTGGAGCGCGAAGGCGCCGAGTTCATTACCACCGATCTGGCTCTGCGCTGGGCGATGACGCCCACGCTCGTCGAACGCGCCACCCGGGGACGGCGCCTCTCCCAAGTCAGGGGATTCGCCAGATGGATGAACGTCATTGACAGTCGAAACCAGATTCCTCCAGAAGGACTCCTGAGCGCCCGCAGACGGCGCAATGCCCCGCATATTTACACTGAGCAGGAAATTGACCTGCTTATGACTCAGGCCGCCCATCTGCGCTCCCGAACCGGTATGCGAGCACTGACCTATTCGACGCTCATAGGGCTCCTTGTGGCAACGGGGCTCAGGCCGGGCGAAGTGCTTCGGCTCAACCGGTCCGACGTTGATCTCGTCAGCGGGATACTCTCCATCCGGGAATCGAAGTTCGGCAAATCGCGCTTTGTTCCTGTAGCAGAGTCGACCCGGATGGCACTCGAACACTATGCCCGGAAACGCGATCAACTCTGCCCTTTACGATTGAGCGAAGCGTTCCTGGTTAGTGAGCGCGGCAAGCGGCTGAAGGCCGGCACTGCACGAAGCATGTTCGTCAGAATGTCGCGCGCTGTCGGTCTGCGATTGGCGACAGAGGATGGGCGCGATGGTTACGGCCCGCGCCTCCAGGACTTCCGGCATAGCTTCGCGACTGGAAGGCTGGTCGAGTGGTATCGCACCGGTCTGGACGTAAGCCGGGAATTACCGAAGCTTGCCACCTACCTCGGACACGTCAACATCGGTCTTACGTACTGGTACATCGAAGCGGTTCCCGAGTTGCTTGAACTCGCTGCAGGCTATCTCGGCAGGGACCGGCCGGGAGAGCAGCCATGAGCGCCGCCGATCTTCCATCCCTCGTTCAGCGTTTCTTCACCCAACGCCTGCTCGAGCAGCAAGGCCTGAGTTCGCATACGGTTGCGAGCTACCGCGATACGTTCCGGTTGCTGCTAGCGTTCGCCACGAAGCATATCGGGCGCGCACCGTCGAAGCTGCTGCGAATCGAGGACTTCGACGTGTCGTTGATCGAGGAATTCCTGCAGCACCTCGAACACGGCAGAGGTAATTCTGTGCGGACACGCAACACGCGGCTTGCCGCCGTGCATGCGTTCTTCCGGTTTGTCGCGGTCAACGAGCCTGCGTTGTTTCTGCAGTGCCAGCGTATTCTTGCAATTCCATCCAAACGCTGCGAGCACGGACCTGTTGAGTTTCTGACCGAGGGCGAGGCCGCGGCTCTGGTAGGGGCGCCTGACGTACAAACGTGGGTCGGCAACCGCGACCGGACGCTGCTTCTTGTAGCGGTTCAGACGGGTCTGCGCAACAGCGAACTGACCACACTCCGGCGCCAGGATGTGATGCTCGGCACAGGTGCCCACGTCCGTTGCGTTGGCAAAGGCAGAAAGATGAGATGCACTCCGCTGCGCCCCGATGTCGTTGCCGTCCTGAAAGAATGGCTGCTGTATCAACCGGGCGAACCAGGTGATCCAGTCTTCCCCAGTTTACGCGGCGGTCATCTCAGTGCCGATGCTCTTCAGCGACTCGTTTCGCGCAACGCAGAAATCGCGCGTCTCTCGTGCCCCTCGCTGAAGAAAAAATCAATAACGCCTCACACGCTTCGGCACACGGCCGCGATGAGCCTGATGCATCACGGCGTCGACCTGACCGTGATCGCGCTCTGGCTCGGTCACGAGTCCTCCGAGACTACCCAGATCTACTTGCACGCCGACATGCAACTCAAGGAACGCGCGCTCGCGCACGCCACGGCGAACGGTATCGCGCCTACACGCTACAAACCTCCTGATCCGTTGCTCGCATTCCTGGAGGCTCTCTGATAATGCCGACAATCCGAGCGCTCGGGAACAGGGATCCCCCCAACCGTCGTGTGCGTGGATTCACGACGCGGCATAATTGGGGAGTCGGCATAACTGGGTTCATGCCGCTAGCGGCATGAACCCAGTTGTTCGAGATCGGCCAGTTGCCGTTACCGACGTAGCGGACCAGTTTGGGCCACTGCCCGCTCGTGTACTGCAACGCCTTGCCGAGCAAACTCGACGGCACGACAGTCGGCAGATGCACGACTAGCATGCGTTCGACGGTGGCAAGCACACGGACGCTGTACCTGGTACGCAATCGCTGCCGGCGCTCCGGCGTCCACTTCGCGCTTCGTGCCTCGGCTGCGAACAGCTTGCCGATCAGCGCAACGAAGCGCGTCGCTAGCAGATCAGGCGAGCGTGCGGCCTTCGGCACCGACTCCTCGGCCTTGATGAAGCCGCGGCGCACGTGTGCCCAGCATCCGAGATGCACGAGCTGGTGATCGTGGGCGATGCCGTTGTAGAGCTAGTACCCGTCCGTCATCGGCACGGTGCCAGGCTGCACGCCGGCATAGAGCTTCTGCGCATGCTGGGCGCCACGCCCCGGCGAGTACGAGAACATCCGAACCGGCGGCCCCGAGCCGTTGACCTGCGCCCAGAGATAACTTTTCGCCTGCGGACGTCGTCCGGGCTCCTTCAACACCTGGAACGTTGTCTCGTCGCCGTAGATCAGCTCGGATTCGAGCAGCGCGTCACGCATCAGGTTGATCACCGGCTGCGTGGCCAGTCCCACCCGCACCACGCTCGCTGCCAGCGTATTCGACGAGATGTCGCCGCCGAAGCGGCGCAGCAGCGTAGCCTGGCGATACAGCGGCATGCCGTACTGGTACTTGCCGGTGATGATCCACGCCAGCGCAGATTCCGTGAGCAGCCCGCGCGGGATGATGCGCGTCGGCGCCGGCGTGACCTTAATGCCGAGGTCACAGCAAGGGCACGCGTACTTGACTCGCTGGTGCTGAACGACGCGCACTTGCTCGGGAATCACGTCGAGTTGTTCGCTCGTTTCCACGCCGATCTCGACGAGGGCATGGCCGTCATGCACGCAGAACCGCTCCGACTCGGGCAGCTCGTGCCGCACGACCTCGCGCGGCAGGTTCGGATCGAGTGGTTTGCGCCCGCGTTTTTTGCCTCGCGTTTGGGCGGCGACCGATGTGCCGGGCACGTCCTCGCGCGCGGGCGCGTCGGTAGCCATCGACAGCGCCTCGGCTTCGTTGAACAGGCCGAGCTGATCGGCATGGCGCGCCTCGCTCGATGCACCGAACAGTTCGTGCTTGTAGGCCCGCAGTTTCTCTTCGGCCAGATCGCGCTGAGCCGTCACGAGCCGAAGCTCACCGCGCAGCGCATCACGTTCGGCGAGCAGTGCCTGGTATTCCTCAACACTCGGCATGACGGCGCTGTACGGCATGGCCGATTAGACCATGTCACCCGCGTGGTGTTCAGCTCATCCGCGCGTAATATCGCTGGGGATGCTTCTGGATCACGGCCAGGTCGATTCCGTCGAGTAGCCAGTGCAACTGCTCGGCGGTGAGCGTGATCGTGTCGCTTCCGTTCGGCCAGATGAAGCGATCGGCTTCGAGTCGCTTGAGCAGCAACCAGAAGCCGTTGCCGCCCCAGCCGAGAATCTTGATACGATCGCGACGGCGGTTGCCGAAGACGAACAGCGCCGAAGTCATCGGGTTCAGGCGCATCACCTGTTCGACCAGGATCGACAGCCCGTTGATGCCCATGCGGAAGTCGACCGGATCGCGATGCAGGTAGACCTTCAGCCCTTCGTCGAACCGGAACACGGCAGCCTCCCGAGCATCTGGATCACCGTGGCCAGCTCATCGACACTCGCCTCGCCAAGATCGAATTCGACACCATTCGACAGGCGCACATGTAACGAGAGCGCCATCAACGACGTGTCCGGTAGCAATGCTGGGAAAACGGCAGGCACTGTCAATGGCGCGGTGACGACAGGGACAAATGCCTGCGCTTCACTCATCGGAACACGACGTGCCGAACCCGGGATGTCGATCGATACGCCGTCTATCACCAGCGGGTCCGGTCTCGGTGGTGTTTGCAGCGTATGCTGCTGATGACGCGAGATCCAGCGACGCAACTGGTTCGGATTGACATCATGGTCCATGGCCGCCCGGGCGATCGATACCCCCGGCTTCAGGCAAAACTCGACCAGCTCCCGCACGGCCTCTTCATCAAATTCCCGCCGACCATCCCGTCGACGGCCAACTACCAATCTGCTTCGAAGGTCCTGTTTTTCTGTCATCACGGTCTGAGTGCATGTGTCCACGCGGACACTTAGCATCTGACCTTCTGCCTACCATTGGTAGGGCGTCGTTTATTGACGGCTTACGATCAACTATTACAGGGTGATACGTCAAAAGGTTGCGCTTGCAATCGTAAGTAATGACAAGACAGGTCGGACCGGGACCCGCCAAACCTGAATAGCCCGTCGAGCTTCTAGCTCGCTAAGTAAATGAGGTGCGGGTCAGCGGATTTCATGGTGGGCCGCAGCGTATCAGGCTGCAACAAGCCCGGATATAAAGCTGCAACCCATCCTGTCGCAGTCAGAGCACACGAACACCCTTCGCAAACGGGAGGCGTTCATATAAAGGGCTATGTCCCCCTTCATCTCTGGGCAGTCACGTTAGCGCCAGCCGTAAATCACGTCACCGCTGCAGTGTGCTCCATCGACATCTTGATGGTCAGGTCGCCCAGCTACTGTTTCTACGTGACGGTTGAGTGGTCCAGGCTGTACGTCGAAGACTACCTCTGTCGTGCCATGGACAAATTTGCAGCCGGTCGCCGTCGACGAATGCCTCGACGCCGTTCACGAAGCGTAAGCGTCGCGTGATGGCCGTCCAAAATTTCCTGGACATGCGGCGCGTAGCGCGGCAGGCTGCGCCTGCCGCTGGCGGAGTTCATTCGGTTGACAAGTCGCCCGTCATTTCGTCACTTGGATCGTCGACGAGTCAGGGAAACTTCACCAGATCGACTACGCAACGCTATTAGGAGCCAGTTGTAGCACCTTGGCAGGTGCCGCCCTGAAGGTCGAGCTATACGCATCAGCTGCGATCATATGAGGCGTCACATCGTGAGCTGACAAGGCTTCAGTTGATGCCCATCGCTCAATCAAGACGAAATTATTGCTGTCGCCGCCCACGCTATGAAGATCGTACTGGAGACACCCAGTCTCCGCGCGAACAATTGGGGCTAACTTTTCATATGCAGCAATTTGCTCGTGGCGTTTGCCAGGCAAAGTTTCAATCAAGATAACAAGCATTACCTCGCGTTCGCTATTTCGGCTTTGATTTACTTCGTTCATAACTCCATCCTAGTGTGATGCTAGCGAGAGACGATGAGCCGTAAACGCAAAGAGCCCCGTCTATTGCCAGCGGGGCGCTTGGTACTATGCAACTACGGAATTACCGCACGCGCTTCCAAGACGACCCACAGTTGCCTGTGGTCGTCGTTATGGTGACGATTACGAGAGAAATCTGATTAGGTTGCATGGTCCTACGGTAACTCAAGCGGCCGGGGCTCGTCAATTACACCGGGTTCTTTATCTTTGCGCGACCAGCGGGCGCTTGTCACATACCGTATTCAGTGAGCAATCGTCAATTCTGGTGTATGTGCGCGTTCACCGAAGTGAAGTTTGAAATTAGATATGGGGGGGCGGAGCGCGGCAGGCTATGCCTGCCGCGGGCAATACGGATCAGTTCGACATGCTTGGGATCGGGGGCAGCAGCTTAGTAGTGTTCCAGGGTAGCAGTTCGTCGATACAGGTGATCTTGTGATCGGCGATGTGCGTGAGCATGTATTCGAGGTAGACGCGCGGGTTGATCCCGTTGAGCTTGCACGTGCCGATGAGACTGTACATCGCAGCCGCTCGTTCTCCGCCGCTGTTGGAACCGGCGAACAGGAAGTTTTTTCTCCCGAGGCTCACGCAGCGCAGGGCATTCTCAGCCAGCACGTTGCTGATTTCGACACGGCCGTCGTCACAGAACAGCAAGAGTGCCTCCCAACGGTTGAGCGAGTAGTTGATCGCGGCAGCCAGCGGGGCCTTCGGCCAGAGCGTCTCAAACTTCGTTCTCAGGCGCGCTTCGAGGCACGAGAGCAGAGGTTTGCTTTTTTCTTGGCGGACTCGCGTAGCCGTTCATTGGGTGGCTTGCCACGGATCTCAGCCTCGATACAGTAAAGCTCGCCGATCATGTCGAGTGCCTGCGTCGTGAACTCCGACGGTCCAGACTCGTGAACCTCGAACAGATAGCGACGGGCGTGATCCCAGCATGCTGCCTGACGAACCTTTCCTTTTTCGTACAACTCGTTGAATCCACTGTAGCCGTCCGCTTGCAGAACGCCTTCGAATCCGGCGAGATGGGTCTGGGGATGGATGCCCTGGCGATCCGGCGAGTAGGCGAACCAAACGGCGGCAGGTTGTGTCGAGCCCGAACGACGATCATCGCGTACGTAGACCCATAACCGCCCCGTCAACGTTTTACCCTTGCTAGGCTCGAGCACCGGAATCGGCGTATCGTCGGCGTGGAGCTTTGCCGGCGCCATCGTATAGCGCCGTAGCGCTTCGATCAGCGGTCGACAGAGTTCTTCGCATTGACCGACCCAACGGGCCATGTTGGCTCGATCCAGACGCACACCATCGCGGGCTGCAATGGCTGCCTGTCGATATAACGGAACGTGATCAGCATACTTCGAGACGAGGATGTCGGCGAGCAAACTGGGATGAGCAATGCTGCGTTCGATCTGCAGCCCGGGCATCGGTAGCTGTGCAATGTGGTTGCATCGGACACAACTCATCTTGCGTCTGATCGTACGGATCACCGTGAACGCTGCGCTCACGCGCGCAAGCTGCTCGGACAGATCCTCCCCGAGCGGGCGCATTGCGCTGCCACACTTCGGACAGACCACGTCAGGTTCAAGCACGCGCTCCTCGCGCGGCAGGTGGGATGGAAGGGCTTCCTTCGGCGGTTTGCTAGAGACCCCCGAACTCCACGCACGAGCACGCGCCCGTTGAACGTCCGCAACCCCTTGCTCGCCGGCCAGATTCTCGAGCTGCGTTTCGAGCCGGTCCAACTGTTCGGACTTGCGCCCGAAGTGCATCCGCCGAAGCTTGTCGATTTGTGCCTTCAGGCGCTCGATCTCCCGGTTCCGATCAACGATCTCAAGATCGCGCTCGGCAAGCGATGCGCGAGCCTCGATCAGCAAGGCCTTCAGGATCGCAACGTCATCCGGCAGATCATCGTCGGTCGGCATGCCGCGCGGTTTACGAGCAACCCGCGCGGTTTACAACAGCTACGCCATCGATGACGCGGCTGTTCGGCGAGGTTGCCGCCAGTCGATACCTTCGAGAACCATGGACAGTTGAGCCGTCGTCAGATAGATCTTGCCACCGTCGGCCTGCGGCCAGAAGAAACGCCCGTTCGTGAGCCGTTTCGCGAGCAGCCATACTCCGTCGTCGGTTGCCCACAAAATCTTGATCAGATCGCCGCGGCGCCCGCGAAAGATGAACACGTCACCGCTCAACGGATTCTCGCCGAGCGCTGTCTGAACCTTCGCCGCCAAACCAGGAAAGCCGCATCGCATATCGGTCACGCCTGCTGCGATCCACACCCGCGTACCCGCCGGCAGGCCGATCACGACTTCAAACTCCCCAGCACCGCGCGCAACATCTCAGTATCGACTACGCCATCTACCTTGACCACGGCGCGACCGATGCGCACTTCGATCGTACCGGCCGGCGTGGGCGGCTTCGCCACTTCCTGTGCGATCAACACCTCTGGTACGACAACGCTCGGCACTTCGGTTACCACGGTCACCGGAATCAGTTCGGTTGCCTTAGCTTGTGCAGCCCTATACTCGCGGCGCCATCTAAACAGCATGTTCGCGTTCAGACAGTGTTATCGAGCAAGATTCGAGACCGACACACCTGGTTCGCAGGCAGCTTCGGCCATTCGACGCCGGAATTCCGGACTGTGATTCGGACAGCCCTTACGGCTACCGCTTGATGTCTTCTCTGACGCCAAAGTGGCTCCCACTACTCAAAAATAGTGGGAGCCACTTTGGCGTCTCGTGCCGATCAGATCAAGTACGGTCCTCCCGATACGCTTACCACGAAGCTCGCTTTGTCCGATGCGAAGTGATGGCGGCGCGCTTACCACGAACCCAAGGGTTCGCATTCATTGTAGGCGCTTTCAACTTTGGTAAGCGCGACCATTACTTCTTTAACAGACGGCGGCGCACCCGGCTCGCCGATCGACAGTGCATTCGGTGTGCCGCCGATGCCGCAATGGTGGCGCGACGTCGCAACGAAGATCATCACGGTCGGTCGCTGTAACGCGTGCGCCATGTGCACGAACCCGGTATCAACCCCCACCACGAACGCGGCCCGGCCGAGCGCCGCGCCGAGCTCGCGCACCGTCATCGCCGGCAGCACGATCGCGCCCGGCGCGCGCGCGGCAATGTCCAGTGCGTCGTCATGCTCGGCAGCCGATCCCCACGGCAGCAGCACGCGTACGCCGCGCGCCATCATCTGCGTGGCGAGTGCAGCCCAGTGGTCGGCCGGCCATTTCTTGTCGGGATTGGACGTCGCGTGGAACAGCAGCATGAACGGTGCGTCGTCGGTTACGGCCGCCGGCAGGTTCACGTCCCGCGGCGGGACGATGCCGTACGTGGCGATGCCCTCAGGCGCGTAGCCGAGCGCCTCACCGGCGCTCACGCGCATTCCGTGCCACGCGTCGCAGTCCGGTCGAGGGCCAAAGCGATGTGAATACGCGAAGCGTGCGCCCGTTTCGCCGAGATCCTGCGTTTGGTAGCCGACGCGGCACG
>NZ_JAAGPO010000209.1:0-236 GCF_017104825.1 Burkholderia sp. Ac-20345
TGAGGTTACAGTGGCGACATCGGTTCTGTCTAATATCAAGTCAAGGGACTGATCACGCTGGTGATGATCTCAGACGGTATACTCTGGTATAGCGATGATTCCACTCGCTACATCATAGTGACTGCATGTGGCGAAAATATACAATAATTGTGGCGAAGTCAGTTTTATTTCGTTTTTATTCATTTTTGCGTGACGCGCCAACAATCATTATTTTGTATTTTTTTTTTTTTTTAATC
>NZ_JAAGPO010000210.1:0-17050 GCF_017104825.1 Burkholderia sp. Ac-20345
TCGAGCGAAACGCCTGCCGCACCGGCGGTCCCCCCCGCACCGCCCAAACCGCGCGAACCCGACCTCGTCGAGCGCGCCTTCCGCGCCGCGCGCGACTGGCTGCTGGGCGGCAACACGGTCGTGCGCGTCGGGATCATCGTGCTGTTCTTCGGCGTCGCATTCCTGCTCAAGTACGCGGCAGACAACAACATGCTGCCGATCGAATTCCGCCTCGCAGGCACCGCGCTCGCCGCGGCCGCGCTGCTCGCGATCGGCTGGCGCGTGCGTGCGCGCCGCGCGGCGTACGGGCTCGTGCTGCAGGGCGGCGGCGTCGGCATCCTGTACCTGACGATCTTCGCCGCGACCAAGCTTTACGCGCTGCTGCCCGTCGGCGCCGCGTTCCCGCTGATGGTGGCCGTGTGCGCGCTGAGCGCGTTCCTCGCGGTGCGGCAGAACGCACTGCCGCTCGCGTTCATGGGCACCGCCGGCGGCTTTCTCGCGCCGGTGCTGCTGTCGACCGGCCAGGGCAACCACGTCGCGCTGTTCAGCTACTACGCGCTGCTGAACGCGGGCATCTTCGCGATCGCCTGGTTCAAGGCATGGCGCCCGCTGAACCTGCTCGGTTTCGTGTTCACGTTCACGATCGGCTCGGCGTGGGGCGTGACGGCCTACCGCCCCGCGCTGTTCGCGAGCACCGAGCCGTTCCTGATCCTGTTCTTCCTGATGTATGTCGGCATCGCGCTGCTATATGCGGTGAAGCGCGAACTCGCGCTGCGGCACTACGTGGACGGCACGCTCGTGTTCGGCACGCCGATCGTCGCGACCGCGCTGCAGGCGTCGCTCGTGAAGGACATGCCGTTCGGGCTCGCGTGGAGCGCCGTCGCGCTGTCGGCGTTCTACGTCGTGGTCACCGCGTGGCTCGCGCGGCGCCGCGACCGCCTCGCACTACTGTTCGAATCCACGCTCGCGCTCGCGGTGATCTTCGCGACGCTGGCCGTGCCGCTCGCGTTCTCGGGCCCGACGACCAGCGCTGCATGGGCGATCGAAGGCGCGGCCGTCGTCTGGCTCGGCGTGCGCGAGAAGCGCATGCTGCGATTCGGCTTCGGGCTGCTGATGCAGGTCGCCGCGGCCGGCGCGTTCTTCACGAGCCTGCTCGGGCCGGCCGACGCCACCGCGCTGCCGGTGCTCAACAGCCCGACCATCGCGATGCTGCTGATCGCGCTCGCCGGTCTGTTCACCGGCTGGTGGCTGCACGGGCGCGGCGAAGCGCGCGCGTGGCATGCGTGGATGCCCGAGATCGGTGCCGCCGCCGCCGCGTGGGGGCTGCTGTGGTGGGTCAGCGGCGGGCTGCACGAGATCCTCGTCTACGCGAGCCGTCACGTCGACCTGCATCCCGACCGCTTCGTCGTCGATACGACCGCGCTGTTCGCGGCCGGCACCGCGTGGCTCGCGCATGTCGCGCGCCGCCGGCTGGCGTGGCCGCTCGCCGAATGGCCCGCGCTCGCGCTGACGTCGGTGCTGGCGCTGCTCGCGCTGCGTGCATTCGATGCGCACGAAGCACCGCTGTCGGGAATGGGCGCGTTCGCGTGGCCCGTCGCCGTTGGCGCAGGCCTTGCGCTGCTGTGGCGCCAGTCGCGCGGCACGGCAAGCGCCGATTCCGCGAACGGCACGGCGCCCGGCCTCGCGCAATCCATCGCCGCGGGCATCATCGCGCCGCTGCACACGCTGATGTTCTGGACCGTGTGCGGGCTGCTGGCGCTCGAAGGCTTCTGGCGCCTGCGCGCATATGTGCCCGAAGGCGCATGGAGCTGGAGCGCTTGGGCCTACGGCTTCGGGGCGCTGCTCCTGCTGGTGTCGGGCCCCGGCTCGCGCCTGCGCTGGCCCGTCGCGGCGTTTCCGCGTGCGTACCAGGTGTGGGGCGCGGCACCGCTCGCCGCGCTGCTGTGGCTGTGGAGCATCGCCAGCGTGAGCAGCGACGGCAACGCGGCGCCGCTCTTCTGGCTGCCGCTGCTCAACCCGCTCGACGTCGCACAGTTCCTCGTGTTCGTCGCGTTCGCCGTGTGGCTGCGCCGACTGCGGACGCTCGGTATCGCGTGGCATCCGCGCGTCGTCGACTACGTGGCCATCGCCACCGTGTTCCTGTGGTTCAACGCGCTGATGCTGCGCACGCTGCATCAACGCTTCCACATGGCCTACGACATCGACACCGTGCTGTCGTCGTTCGGCATCCAGCAGGTGTTCATGGTCGGCTGGAGCCTGTTCGCGTTCGCCGGGATGTGGCTGACGCGCCGCGATGGCATCGCCCGCGTGTGCGCGTTCGCGTCGCTGCCGCTCATCGTCGTGATGTGGGCGTGGACCTTCTACGCGAACTTCACGCAGGACGGCGGAAGCTGGGCGCGCCTGCCGCTCCTCAACCCGCTCGACCTCGTGCTCGTGGTCGTCTATGCGCTCGCCGCGTCGTGGTTCGTGCGCGCGCGCAAGCTCGGCTGGTCGTTCGGCAACTATCGCGTCGAGCTGCTGAGTGCGGCCGGTGCGACCGCGTTCCTGTGGCTGAACGCGATCCTGCTGCGCACGCTGCATCACTGGGCCGGCGTGCCTTACGAACTCGGCGCGATGGCGGAATCGACGCTCGTGCAGGCGTCGGTGTCCGTGTACTGGACGCTCTGCGCGCTCGCGATCACGATCTGGGCCACGCGCCGCGGGCTGAGGCCGCTGTGGTTCGCCGGCGCCGCGCTGCTCGCGCTCACGGTCGTCAAGCTGTTCCTGTTCGACCTGTCGCACGTGACCGGCATCGAGCGCATCGTGTCGTTCATCGGCATCGGTGTGCTGCTGCTGTTGATCGGCTATTTCTCGCCGCTGCCGCCGAAGGCCGCCGCGCAGCAGGACGACAACACATGAAGCGATTCGCCGCCCTGCTCGGGCTGAGCCTGCTCGCGTCGTTCGCGGCGGCCGACGGGCACGTCGCGCAACACTTCTCGCTCGACCTGGACGGCGCCGCCGCGTACTACCAGCTCACCGTGCCGCAGCCCGTCTATGCGGCGAGCCGGCGCGACGATCTTGGCGACGTGCGCATCTTCAACGGTGCGGGCGAGCCGGTGCCGTATTCACTCGACACGCCCGCGGCGGCCGCACCCGCCGTACCGCCAAAGCGAACGCCGGTGCACTGGTTCCCGCTGCCGCCCGCCCGCGCCGACAACGGCAACGCACCGCTCGGCGTGACGGTCGGCCCGGACGGCGCGCTGCGCGCGGGCGTCGCTGCACCGGCGCGTGCGAAGCACGGTGCGGATCTCGTCGACCTGTCGCACGCGGACGGCGACATCGACGCGCTGCTCGTGCACGTAGGCGACGACAGCTACCAGGGGCGTGTCGCCATCGAAGCCAGCGACGACCTGCGCAGCTGGCGGTCGCTCGGCAGCACGCAGTTGCTGAAGGTGGGCCACGGTGACGACATGCTGGTGCAGGAACGCATCGCGCTCGAAGGCGCGGCGCCGCGCTACCTGCGGCTCGACTGGCTCGACGGCGCGCCCGCGGTTACGTCGATCGACGTCGAGACGCACCCGCGCGACGCGCGCGGGACCGACACCGCGTCCGTCCCGCGCCAATGGCGCGATGCCGTGCGCGTGCGGGCCGGCGGCACGCCCGGCGAGTACCTGTTCGACACCGACGGCGCGTATCCGGTCGACCGCGTGCGCATCGACCTGCCGCAGCCGAACACCGTCGCTCGTGCGACGCTGCAGAGTCGCGCCGACGCACAGGCGCCGTGGCGCGACGTCGCGGCCGCCGTGCTGTTCCGGCTGCAGGGCAAGGCCGGCGAGCAGCGCAATCCGCCGCTCGAGTTCGCGGCGAATACGGATCGCGCGTGGCGGATCGTCGTCGACATGCGCAACGGCGGATTCGGCGGCGGCCAGCCGGCCGTCGCGATCGGCTGGCATCCGGCCGCGCTGACGTTCGTCGCGCGCGGCACGCCGCCGTTTACGCTCGGCGTCGGCGATGCGTCGCTCGTTTCATCGGCCGTGAGCCGCGACGCACTGCTGGTCGGCATGGCGCCCGAAGTGCGGCCCGCGCGCGTCGGCACGGTGTTGCCGGTCTCGGCGGTCGCGTCGGCGTCAGCCGCCGATACGGACGCGCCCCGCCGCTACGTGCTGTGGGGCGCGCTGGTCGTCGCGGTCGGCGTGCTCGGCACGATCGCATGGCGCCTCGCGAAAGGCGGCGGCGATACGCGCGGCCGCGACGAGTGACGCAGGGCGATCGTCGCTCGTCTTTACGCGCCGTTTATCGGGCGAACCTGTTTCTTTCGACGGTCGCAACGCATAACTGCGTACAGTCGTCGCATCGGAACCACGATGCGACGACATGCAGGAAACCTATCCATCGTATGACCGGCCAGCGCCGCGCCTGTGCGCGGCCAGGCCGCTGAAGCGGCTTCTGCTGTCTTTCCCGATCGCACTGTCGCTGTCGATCGCGCTGCCCGCACATGCCGACGACACGCCAGCGGCACCGGTCAGCGCCGCCAGCACGCCCGAACCCTCGCTTCCCCCGACCCTCGACACGATCGTCACGACGCTGCGCAACCGCTTTCACGTCGCGTATGCCGACGCGCGCACGATCGCACGCGCCGTGCAGACCGAATCGGATCGCTACGGGCTGGCACCGGCGCTGCTGCTCGCGATCATCGCGGTCGAATCGAGCTTCGATCGGCATGCGGTCAGTGTCGCCGGCGCGCGCGGGTTGATGCAGGTGATGCCCACCGCCCATCGCGATCTCGTCGCGCATGTGAAGGATCTCTCCGATCCGGCCACCAACGTACGGATCGGCGCGACCATCTTCCGTGGCTATCTCGACGATGCGGACGGCGACGTCGAAACCGCGCTCGTGCGCTACAACGGCGGCACGAAGCGCTATGCTCAGCGCGTCGCACTGCGCGTGCAGCAATTCGATGCGCAACTGCGCCGTTCGAACGGCATGGCGAACGACGAACTGCGGACGGCCACGAACCCCTGAGCGCGTCGTTACTGCGCACCGGCCAGCCGGTAGCCGACGCCCGTCTCCGTCACGATGTACGCGGGCCGCCTCGGATCGCATTCCAGCTTGCGCCGCAGGTGGCCGACATACACGCGCAGGTAGTGCGCATCCTTGCCGTGCGCCGCGCCCCACACCTCGTTCAGCAGGCGGTCGTGCGTGAGCGGCCGGCCCGCATGATGCGCGAGCACGGCCAGCAACCGGTATTCGATCGGACTCAGATGCACGCGCGCCCCGCCGCGCAGCACCTGGCGATCGCCGAGATCGACGGTCACGTCGCCGAAGCGCACACGCACCGGGTCGAGGCGCCCGCCGCCGGCCTGCCGCCGCAGGTGCGCGCGAATTCGCGCGATCAATTCGGCGGCGCCGAACGGCTTGGTCAGATAGTCGTCCGCGCCCGCGTCGAGCGCGGCCACCTTGGCGCTTTCCGCATTCAGCGCCGACAGCACGATCAGCGGCGCCGCCGAGCATGCACGCAGCGCACGGATCAGGTCAGTGCCGCCCATGTCGCGCAGGTTCGTGTCCGCGATGATCAGGTCGGGACGACGTGAGCCGACGGCCGCCACACCCGCGACGCCGGTCGCGGCCTCGCAGACGTGCATGTGTTCGGCCTTCAGCGCGACACGGACGAAATGCCGGATGAACCTGTCTTCGTCGACGATCACGATGACGACGGTCGGTTCGCTCATCCGGCAGCGCCTTCGTCCGGTGCGTCATGCGCGCCCATGCTCAGGCCCATCCGCATGCCACCAGCACCATGTCGATCAGCTTGATGAACGGGAACGGCAGCAGCACACCACCGAAGCCGTACAACAGCAGGTTTCTGCGCAGCAGCGGCGCCGCACCGAGCGGGCGATAACGCACGCCCTTCAGCGCGAGCGGAATCAGCGCGACGATGATCAGCGCGTTGAAGATCACCGCCGACAGGATCGCCGACGCCGGCGACGCGAGATGCATCACGTCGAGCACGCGCAACTGCGGATACGTCGTTGCGAACGCGGCCGGGATGATCGCGAAATATTTCGCGACGTCGTTCGCGATCGAGAACGTCGTCAGCGAACCGCGTGTCATCAGCATCTGCTTGCCGATCTCGACGATCTCGATCAGCTTTGTCGGGTTCGAGTCGAGGTCGACCATGTTGCCGGCCTCCTTCGCCGCCTGCGTGCCCGTGTTCATCGCCACGGCGACGTCGGCCTGCGCGAGCGCCGGCGCGTCGTTGGTGCCGTCGCCCGTCATCGCGACGAGGCGCCCCGCGGCCTGGTGTTCGCGGATCGTCGCGAGCTTGGTTTCCGGCGTTGCTTCCGCGAGGAAATCGTCGACGCCCGCTTCCGCCGCGATCGCCGCAGCCGTCAGCCGGTTGTCGCCCGTCACCATCACCGTCTTGATGCCCATCTTGCGCAGCTCCGCGAAGCGCTCCTTGATGCCGCCCTTCACGATGTCCTTCAGCTCGATCACGCCGAGCACGCGGGCGACACCGTCGACTCGCTCCGCCACCGCGAGCGGCGTGCTGCCGCGACGCGCGATGTCGGTCACGACCGCTTCGACTTCGCGCGTCACGCGGCCACCATGGGACTCGACGTAATGCTTGATCGCGTCCGCTGCGCCTTTGCGGATCTCGCGGCCGGGCGCCCCTGAGGAAGTCCCCGTGGGGGAGAGGTCGACGCCGCTCATCCGCGTCTGCGCGCTGAATGACAGGAACACCGGATGCAGCGCCTGCATGTCGCGCTCGCGCAGGTTGAAGCGCTGCTTCGCGAGCACGACGATGCTGCGGCCTTCCGGCGTTTCGTCGGCGAGCGACGACAGCTGCGCGGCATCGGCCAGCGCTTCCTCGGTCACGAATGGCGCGGGCACGAACGCCGATGCCTGGCGGTTGCCGAGCGTGATCGTGCCGGTCTTGTCGAGCAGCAGCACATCGACGTCGCCGGCCGCTTCCACCGCGCGGCCGGACGTCGCGATCACGTTCGCCTGCATCATCCGGCTCATCCCCGCCACGCCGATCGCGGACAACAACCCACCGATCGTCGTCGGAATCAGGCACACGAGCAGCGCGACGAGCGCGGTGATCGTCACGACGTGGCCGGCCTTCATCGCGTCGACCGCGAACGTCGAGAACGGCAGCAAGGTGGCGGTCGCGAGCAGCATCACGATCGTCAAGGCGACGAGCAGGATCGTCAGCGCGATCTCGTTCGGCGTCTTCTTGCGCTTCGCGCCTTCGACCATTGCAATCATCCGGTCGAGGAACGCCTCGCCCGGATTGACGGCAACCCGCACGACGATCCAGTCGGACAGCACGCGCGTGCCGCCCGTCACCGACGAGAAGTCGCCGCCCGACTCGCGGATCACCGGCGCGGATTCACCGGTAATCGCCGATTCGTCGACCGACGCGACGCCTTCGATCACGTCGCCGTCGGCCGGGATCGTGTCGCCGGTTTCGACGAGCACGACGTCGCCCTTGCGCAGGTCGGTCGACGCCATCACCTCGACGGCCGCCTTCGCATGCGGGGCCGCGAGCTTTTTCGCGACCACGTTGTGTTTCGCACTGCGCAGCGATGCGGCCTGCGCCTTCGAACGCCCTTCCGCGAGCGCCTCGGCGAAGTTCGCGAACAGCACGGTGAACCACAGCCACAGCGCGATCGCGACGATGAAGCCGGCAGGCGCTTCGGCCTGGCCGAACAGCGCGGCAATCCACAGGATCGTGGTCAGGATGCTGCCGACGTACACGCAGAACATCACCGGGTTGCGGAACTGCGTGCGTGGCGTGAGTTTCCGGAACGAATCGGCGATCGCCGGGCGCACGAGTGCGGGATCGAACATCGAGCGCGCGGCCGTGCGCGCATGGCCCGGCTGCGCGGAGCGCGGACCTGTCACGGGTGCGAGAGACATGGCGGTTTCCTTTTGCCGGCACGCCCCGCGCAGCGGCATCCGGCATCGGTCAGGCGAGCCGGCTGCCTGCGCGCGTTCTCGCGTGCGGCTTCCGTTTCCACGCAACCATCTTATGAAGGTTCGCGTGAAGATCGCGGCAAAGGATCGCGGCAGGGCATAAAAAGCGCGTAAACGCCGGTTTCGCCGCAGCGCGGCGGGGGTGTCTCAAGGGCCGTACACGAGCGGGAGCGCCACACTCCGCTCATACGACGTTTACGCGGCAAAGCAGGAAAAGGAACCTGGGCGCACCGTTCAGCCGAACGTGTAGCGCCCGTGCTGGCGCGGTCGCCACGGCGACGAGCGGCAACTCGCGGCACCGGCCGCGCGTCGTGCCGCCCAGCCTGCGCCACGGCGCACGTGCTGGCCGCGCCTTGCCACCGCGACCACGCGCGACGGCAACGCATACGCAAGACGCCGCACGGCCGCCACGCGCGCGGCCATGCGCGACGCCGGCGACACGCGGCGCGCGATCTGTGCGACGGGCCGCTTGCAGAGGATCGCGCTGTCGTAGCACTTGCCGTCGAAGCGCATCACGTCGACGACGTCGAAACCCTGCGCGCCGTAGAACGCGAGCAGGTGCGACGCGGGATTCGGCGTATCGAGCGCGAGCAGCGCATAACCGCGCAACGCGGCCCACTGCTCGGCGAACGACAGCAGCAACGCGCCGATCCCGCGGCTCTGGCAAGTGGGGTCCACCGCCACCTGCCGCACGCTCGCAACGCCTTCGCGCCGGTACAGCGAGCACGCCGACGACGGATCGGTCGCATACAGCGTGGCCGTGCCGATCACGCGCCCGCCGCACACGGCGACGTAGCACTCGCCCGCTTCCGCGCGGCGGCGCGTGACGTCCTCGCTCTGGTCGACGCAAGTGCAGTTGAGCCCCATTGCGCCGAGCCGCGCGAACGCGCGATGCAGCATCGGCGTGAGTTGTTCATAGCTGTCGAAGGCCGGATCGAAACGCCGCACGATCACCCGATCGGCGCACACGGAAGGTGGCGCGGCAGGCGTGTGTTCGGCGATCGCGTTCCAGGGTATCGACATTGCCATGCTCCGTGGTTGGGATGCCCGAAGTCTATGAGCGCGCCGACCGCCCTCGCAAGAAAAAATGTCGTAAAAGTTTGGGGAAATGCGTGCGGGAGAGAGGGTTGCAACGGTACGTGCCACGGCTCTGCGCGCGTCGTTTCGAACGCGTGACGGAACGCCGATCGTTGTTTGCGCAAGCAACGCGTCCCACGACCAGATCACGCGTCGGCGAACGCCGTTGACACATGCGGTGACGCCCTCCAGACTCGCTGGTTCCTTTCCTCACCGAGCGCGCTCATGGTCACCTGCTTCCTTCGCTACGTCATCGATCCGTACAAGCTCGACCAGTTCGAAACGTACGGCAAGATGTGGATTCCGCTCGTCGAGAAGTTCGGCGGCACGCATCACGGCTACTTCCTGCCGTCCGAAGGGGCGAACAACATCGC
This sequence comes from Burkholderia sp. Ac-20345, assembly GCF_017104825.1. Lineage (NCBI taxonomy): Bacteria > Pseudomonadati > Pseudomonadota > Betaproteobacteria > Burkholderiales > Burkholderiaceae > Burkholderia > Burkholderia sp. Ac-20345. The sequence continues at coordinate 9,390 of NZ_JAAGPO010000210.1, forward strand.
GCTCGCGATGTTCTCGTTCCCGAGCCTCGCCGAATACGAGCGCTACCGCGAACGCTCGATGGACGATCCGGCCTGCCAGGCCGCGTTCCGCTACGCCGAGGAAACGCGCTGCATCGTCAGCTACGAACGCAGCTTCTTCCGGCCGGTGTTCGAGTAACGGGCGACAGCCCGGCGCATCGCGCCCCTTTTTCCTGACGCGGACGAAAAAAAGCCCCGCCTGCATCCGCGCGGCGGGGCCAACCCATGTCAGTAGAGACATCATGGAGGAGACGGGCCCATCTTATCGACCACGGCCCGTCGCCCCAACCAAGCATTTCTGCTATCGATCTGGGCGGCCGCGCACACGATTGCCCCTGCCGCGCGGCATATCGATAGAACGAAAAGTCGTTTTCAGAGTGGCGGCGGGGTCGTTACCATCTGGTTTTAAGCCTGTGCTTAGCCGGGCAAGCCATCCCCAAGGAGCGCCCCTTGACTGCATTCGATCAACACCGCCGCCCGTTCGTTGTCGGCATTGGCGGTACCACCCGGGCAGCGTCGTCGACCGAACGTGCGCTGTCGTTTGCGTTGCGCGGTGCGCAGGCGGCCGGCGCACGCACGCGCCTGTTCGACGGCCCGTTCCTGCATACGCTGCCGCACTACGCTCCCGAACACAAAACGCTGACCGACGCGCAGCGCGAACTGATCGACGCCGTGCGCCAGGCCGACGCGATCATCATCGCGACGCCCGGCTATCACGGCGGCGTCTCCGGCCTCGTGAAGAACGCGCTCGACACGCTCGAGGAACTGCGCGCGGACGATCGCCCCTATCTCGACGGTCGCGCGGTCGGCCTGATCGTCACCGCCTACGGCTGGCAGGCGGCCGGCACCGTGCTGACGTCGCTGCGTTCGATCGTACATGCGCTGCGCGGCTGGCCGACGCCGTTCGGCGCGACCGTGAACACGCTCGAAACGCGCTTCGACAGCGCCGACAGTTGCTCGGATCCGAAAGTCGTTGCCCAGCTCGAGACGGTCGGCGCGCAAGCGGCCGAGTTCGCGCTCGCGTTCGCATCGCATCGCGCGACCTCGCATGCGGCATCGGTCGATGCGCTCGCGCCCGTGCTGAAGATCGCCAACCAGTAATTTCCCCGCCTTCCACCGCCCGCGCCCGGCCGACCACGTTCGCCGGCGCGGGCGGTGCACATTCGGACGGACGGCCACGCGCCGTGCACGCCGATGCTTCTCCCCGGTTGCCCTTTCCCCGCATCGCGCGCCGATAACGATTCAGCCCGCCGCGTGATTTGCATTGGCCGAAAGATTGGTTCACGCCGCGGGCGGGTTTTCGTACGCTGAACCTCCGAACTTTCTCCGCGCACGCCATGAACCGTACGATCCGCTACAAGGGCTACGAAGTCGCCCCCGCTGCCGCCCGGTTGCCGAACGGGCTGTTCGCCGCCAACCTGACGATCGAGAAGGCGAGCGGCGGCCCGTCGCCGCGCGCCGTTTCATTCGACGCGATCGATTTCTTCTTCGAGGAAGAGCACGCGCTGGCCTACGCGTCCCGCTGGGGCCGCCTCTGGGTCGACACGAACGCGTGACGCACGCCTGGCCGGCGTGCGCATGGTCGCTCGAAAATACGCGTTTACGGAAGCTATGCAAGAATCTTTCGACCCGTAATCGCATAACAACAGCCATGAGTGACACGCTGCAGGAAGCGCATGCAGCAGCAGATCACGCAATGCGCAACTGGACCTTCGAGAGGCAAGGTCCGGTCCGGATCGGATCCGATGCGCACATGCAGATGTTCTGCCGCATGCTGCTCGACACACACAACCCGTACAAGCCGGCGGTGATCGACTGGCCGCCGCTCGAGCCCGCCGAGCTCAAACGGCTCACGTCGCTGCCGATCTGGGACATCGCGGTGCAGACCGAAGGCCGCGCATCGATCCGCGTGGCAACCTATGCGGCGACCATCGGCGATCCGCTGCTGCGCCGCGCACTCGAGATGGACGGCGGCGAGGAAGCGCGCCACAAGGTCGTGCTGTCGAAGCTCGTCGAGGCATACGGCATCCGGCTCGCCCCCGAGCCGGCGTACCCTGCGCCGAAAGATCCCGAGTGGTGGTGGATCGTCACGGGCTTCAGCGAATGCATCGACAGCTTCTTCGCGTTCGGCCTGTTTCGTTCCGCGCAGCGCTCCGGCTATTTCCCGCCCGAACTCGTCGACACCTTCGAGCCGGTGATCCAGGAAGAAGGCCGCCACATCCTGTTCTTCGTGAACTGGTATGCGTGGTACTGGCGCAGTCTGCCGTGGTGGCGCCGGCCGTGGTTCTTCGCGCGGGTCGCGGCCGTGTGGGTGCATTTGATCCGGGAACGCATCGGCATCGCGCGCGGCATCGATTCCGACGGCGTCGCGCGTGACGCGAACTTTCCGGCGACCGGCACCGCCGACATCGGCGACGCGCTCAACCCGCGCGAGCTGATCGAACTGTGTCTCGCCGAGAACGACCGACGGATGGCCGGCTACGACAAGCGCCTGCTGCGCCCGATGTTCGTGCCGCGCATGGCGCGGCTCGCGCTGCGGTTTCTCAAGAAGTAAGGCAGCCGCTCCGGGCAAAGGCCCGGTTGCCCGGTCGGGCGACCGGGCAACGACCAGCCTGCCCCGGGCACGCGGCTAGCGATACGCAGCGATCGGAGCAGTCGTTTGGCTCCGTGCTCCACGCCCCGTTCGAACCTCGATGCACGCTCGTCGCACTTGCATGGCGAGCCGCATCACTTGGGCTGCCCTGCCCGCCCACCCGCTCGAAGTCGCCCGATCGCATGCGGTGTGGAACCTCATCGACCCGCATCCGTCTGCCGGATGTGGCACATCCGACACATTTATTCCCGCCCTTTTTTCTGCGGCGCCTCGGGGCGTATGGACAAATTGTCACGCCCAGGATTTGACAATTCGGGAACGTCGCCGCCGACGTCAAGCCGCGTCTTTAACAACCTGTCGCCAGCCCGCGCACAGCTGACGCAGGTCACGTCTCCCGCACGGTTTCGCCTCCTCTTCGGACCCCGCCCAAATATCAACATTTCCGAAATAGTCAATGGGACAAATTCGAAAGATGAATGATGACGGCCCGGTCCACCGCTCAGTAGCACTTTTTTACAAATTCGACGAGCCGACCAGCCCGGAACGCCCGTCGCGCGGGCCATCGCAGCGAGCGAGATGCGCATATCAGCACAGTCCCAGGTCCGATATTTCAAATTAAATTGATTTTCCTATAACCAATAAAACAAACAGAAAATCATCCATAAAATCCAGAATTAATAAATTAACGAGACAGCAAGCACATTATCCACCAGCGCATCCACTCACATTACAAAACAGAAAGGCACGCTCATCCCGCAAACGTTTGCTATTTCATTCGTCTTACGTTTGAGCCATCCACATGTGTAACCTACCGCACAAAACAATCATAACTGATTGATTTTTATACAAAAAACTGCCAAGCCGCCGGAAAATTCAAATCCTTCAATAGACATTCTTACATCTTTCAAATGCATTCATCGTCAATGCATCAAAACGCGATGTATTAACCATCCTTTAACTTTCAAAACACGCTATTTATCACTTTTTATCAATCTAAAAAAACCTCCTCCAATAAACTCCGCCCATCAATTTTGAGATTCGCGCGAGCGCACGGAGTATTCCTCTAACAAAAGAGACCGGTGTGTGGCGTGCATATTTGGAGGTAGCAGGACATGAACCGCTCATACCGCTCGATCTGGAACGAAGCCCTTGGCGCCTGGGTCGCTGCATCCGAACACGATACGGCACGGGGCAAGCCGAACAAGTCGGCGGTCGTGAAGGCCGTCGCGGCTGCTGTGCTCGTCGCGGGAGCGGCCGCCGGCAACGTCGCGCATGCGCAGTACTCCGCTGGCGGTTTCACGACCGGTGGATCCGGCGGCGTACAGGGAACGGGGACGCAAGCGATCGCGATCGGCGGCGGTGGCGGCAGCACGACGACGGCCAGCGGTTCGACGTCGATTGCGATCGGCGCAAACGCGACGGCATCGGGCAACTATTCCCAGGCATTCGGTCAGGCCACGACGGCTACCGGCTTAAGCGCGATCGCCATGGGCTCCGGCGCGAAGTCGCTGAACACGGGCTCGACGGCCGTCGGCAACGACACCACGGCATCGGGCTCCAGTGCAATTGCGATCGGCGGCGGCAACAGTTCGGGCACGGGCGGCGCAGTGGCGTCCGGTACCAACTCGATCGCGCTCGGCCGCTTCTCGAATGCGTCGGCCAGCGGCGCGAACGCAATCGGCAACAACGCCGTGGCGTCCGGCACCGACTCCATCGCTTTCGGCACCAACGCCACGGCGAACAATACTTCCGTGGCACTCGGCCGCGGGGCATCGGCCACGGGCACGAACGGCTCGGTCGCAATCGGCAATTCGGCCACGTCGACGGGCCTGGGTGCAATCGCGATGGGTAACGTCGGCAGCTTCGCGGCCACCACGGTGGCGACCGGCGCGGACGCGGTTGCGCTCGGTAACGGTTCGACGGCCAGCGGCAACTCCGGCGCCGTGGCTGTCGGCTCCGCGGCCGTGGCATCGAACTCTTACGCGACGGCCTTCGGCGCGAACTCGACCGCTTCGGGTGCGGGTTCCGTTGCATTCGCGCAAAACGCCAATGCCTCGACCACCAACGCCATCGCCATCGGCGTCGGCTCGACCGCGAACGTCGCGAACTCGGTTGCGCTCGGCAGCAGTTCGGTGACGAACAGCACCGCGTCGGTTACGACCGGCGGCAGCACCGCAGTCAACAGCACCACGATCGGCGGCCAGACATTCGGCAACTACCAGGCCGGGACGCCGACCGGCGGCATCGTCAGCGTCGGTCAGGTCAACGCGGAACGCCGAATCCAGAACGTCGCCGCGGGCCTCGTCAGCGCGACCAGCACCGATGCGATCAACGGCAGCCAGCTCTACGCGGTGGCGAGCACGACGACGTCGAACATCACGAGCCTGTCGACTTCGACCTCGACTGGTCTGTCGTCGGCCAATAGCTCCATCGGTTCGCTGTCGACGTCGACGTCGACGGGTCTGTCGTCGGCCAATAGCTCGATCGGTTCGTTGTCCACCTCGACTTCGACCGGTATCAACTCGCTGTCCACCGGTATCAGCTCGGCAAACAGCTCCATCGGTTCGCTGTCCACCTCGACCTCGACTGGCCTGTCGTCGGCCAACAGCTCGATCGGTTCGTTGTCCACCTCGACTTCGACCGGTATCAACTCGCTGTCCACCGGGATCAGCTCGGCAAACAGCTCCATCGGTTCGCTGTCCACGTCGACCTCGACCGGCATCGGCTCGCTGTCCACTGGCCTCAGTTCGACCAACAGCTCCGTCACCTCGCTGTCCACCTCGACTTCGACTGCGATCAGTACCGCGAAGACGCACTACTACAGCGTCAACGACGGCGGCACGCAGCAAGCCAACTACAACAACGACGGTGCAACGGGCGTCAACGCGCTCGCCGCCGGCGTGGGTGCAACTGCCGCAGGCGGCAGCAGTGTCGCGGTTGGCAACGGCGCAGCTGCACCGGGCCTTTATGCGATAGCGATCGGCAATGCCGCGTCCGCCGCCACGCAAGACGCGACTGCGATCGGCAGAAACGCGAGCGCCACGGCCGTCGCGGCTGTCGCGATCGGTGTCAATGGGCTCGCGGGGCAACAAGCCGTTGCCATCGGTAATAACGCCACGGCCACCGCACTGGCCAGCGTGGCGTTGGGTGACACGGCCACGGCCACTTCGCAGCAGGCTTTGGCGATCGGTTCCGGAGCGGTTGCGACGAATACGCGATCCGTTGCGTTGGGCACGCTGTCCAGTGCAACCGGCGCCAACTCGGTTGCGATCGGCTACAAATCGACCGCTCAGTACACCGGTGCGGTTGCGATCGGCACCGGCAGCGTAACGGGCACGGCAGCCCCGACGACGGCGGCCTATGCCACGGGTCAGACAGCCAACGGTGGCGAGGTCTCGGTCGGCGGCGGCACGGCTGCAACCAACCGGCGCATCACGAACGTGGCGGATGGCTCCGCCCCGACCGACGCCGTGACGGTCGCACAGCTCAGCACCAGCAGCGCCAGCCTCTCGACCGGAATCTCGTCGGCCAATAGCTCGATCGGCTCGCTGTCCACGTCGACTTCGACCGGTATCAACTCGCTGTCCACCGGCGTCAGCTCGGCTAACAGCTCGATTACCTCGCTCTCGACTTCCACGTCGACGGGTCTGTCGTCGGCGAATAGCTCCATCGGCTCGCTGTCTACCTCGACCTCGACCGGCATCAACTCGCTGTCCACCGGCGTCAGCTCGGCTAACAGCTCGATTACCTCGCTCTCGACTTCGACGTCGACGGGTCTCTCGTCGGCTAACAGCTCGATCACGTCGCTGTCCACGTCGACTTCGACCGGCATCAACTCGCTGTCCACTGGAATCAGCTCGGCAAACAGCTCGGTTACGTCGCTGTCGACTTCCACGTCGACGGGTCTCTCGTCGGCCAACAGCTCGATCACTTCGCTGTCCACCTCGACTTCGACCGGCATCAACTCGCTGTCCACTGGCATCAGTTCGGCAAACAGCTCAGTCACCTCGCTCTCGACTTCGACGTCGACGGGTCTGTCGTCGGCTAACAGCTCGATCACTTCGCTGTCCACCTCGACCTCGACCGGCATCAACTCGCTGTCCACCGGTATCAGCTCGGCAAACAGCTCGGTTACCTCGCTCTCGACTTCGACGTCGACGGGTCTGTCCTCGGCTAACAGCTCGATCACTTCGCTGTCCACGTCGACTTCGACCGGCATCAACTCGTTGTCCACCGGCATCAGCTCGGCAAACAGCTCGGTCACCTCGCTGTCGACGTCCACGTCGACCGGCCTGTCGTCGGCGAATAGCTCGATCACGTCGCTGTCCACCTCGACCTCGACCGGCATCAACTCGCTGTCCACCGGTATCAGCTCGGCAAACAGCTCGGTTACCTCGCTCTCGACTTCGACGTCGACGGGTCTGTCCTCGGCTAACAGCTCGATCACTTCGCTGTCCACGTCGACCTCGACCGGCATCAACTCGCTGTCCACCGGTATCAGCTCGGCAAACAGCTCGGTTACCTCGCTCTCGACTTCGACGTCGACGGGTCTGTCCTCGGCTAACAGCTCGATCACTTCGCTGTCCACGTCGACTTCGACCGGCATCAACTCGTTGTCCACCGGCATCAGCTCGGCAAACAGCTCGGTCACCTCGCTGTCGACGTCCACGTCGACCGGCCTGTCGTCGGCGAATAGCTCGATCACGTCGCTGTCCACGTCGACCTCGACCGGTATCAACTCGCTGTCCACCGGTATCAGCTCGGCCAACAGTTCGGTCACCTCGCTCTCGACCTCCACGTCGACGGGTCTGTCGTCCGCCAACAGCTCGATCACTTCGCTGTCCACGTCGACCTCGACCGGCATCAACTCGTTGTCCACCGGCATCAGCTCGGCAAACAGTTCGGTCACCTCGCTCTCGACGTCCACGTCGACCGGCCTGTCGTCGGCGAATAGCTCGATCACGTCGCTGTCCACGTCGACCTCGACCGGTATCAACTCGCTGTCCACCGGTATCAGCTCGGCCAACAGTTCGGTCACCTCGCTCTCGAC
>NZ_JAAGPO010000211.1:0-17232 GCF_017104825.1 Burkholderia sp. Ac-20345
CGCAGCGCGATGCCGCGCGCGTTCAGCGCGCCCGTCAGCCCGCGTGCGGCCGCGACGCCAAGCACGGCGCCGTCGACGCCGACCGTCATACCCGCCGCCACGTTCTGCGCGAGCCAGTCGACGTGCGGCGCGCTCTGCTGCCCGCCCGTCATCTTCATCAGCTGCACGCCCGTACCGGCCAGTTCGGCGTCGGCCTGCACCCAGTAGCGGCTGTCGACCCACAGCCCCGCGAAATCCGCGGTCACGACCAGCGTGCCGACCGAGCCCGTGAAGCCGGACAGCCAGCGGCGAGCCTGCCAGCGCTCCGGCAGATACTCGGACAGATGGGGATCGGCGGACGGCACGAGATAGGCGGCCAGGTCCTCGCGGGCCATGGCACCACGCAGCAGCGCGAGGCGGGCCGGCACCGGCGAGACTTCGGGAAGACGGGAATTCATGATTTCACCTGAGAGCATTCAGCGACGGGCCGACAGCGCGACCGTCACGGCTACGACGAGGAACGCGACACCGGTGCAGACCGGCCATTCGAGCGTCTCGCCATCGTAAAACAGTCCAGAGAGATTGCCGGCCACGCGGGCTGTGGCCGCGCCGACGATGCCGGCGAGCACCGCGATCCACCACGCCGGCCGGCCCGTGCGCCGCATCGGATGCAGCCATCGGCCGAACAGCCCGACGGCCGCTCCCAGGACAAGGATTCCAAACCAGTTCATTCGACGCCTTCTATAAATTCAGATTCGTCCCATAGGCGTGAACGTTGCCAGCGGCTAGCATCGATTCATCCATCGAACCCGAGACCAGCCGGGTGCCGCGAACATTCGAGTGTAGGGGCCGACTTGACGTTATGGCAAGCGCGCACCGGCTGCCGTATTGAAGAAATTCTTATGCGAATCGCTCTGATCGATCCGGACGCGCGCCATGCCGCGCTCCTGAACCGCCTGCTCTTTGCAGGCGGTCATGTGTGCCACACGTTTCCGTCCAGCACGGCGTTCTTCGAGTGGCTCGCCACCGACACCTGCGACATGCTGATCACCGGCCACTGGGCCGGCGACCAGCCGGCCGAGGAAGTCATTCCGCGCGCGCAGACCATCCTGCCCGGGCTGCCGGCCATCGCCGTGATGCAGTTGCCGCGCGAAAGCGAAATCGTATCGTGCCTGCACGCAGGTGCCGACGATTGCCTCGTGCGCCCCGTGAGCGGGCCCGAGCTGCTCGCGCGCGTCAACGCGCTGAGCCGGCGCGCCGGCGTGCGCCGGCCGCCCACCCGCTCGCGCGAAATGTATGGCGAATACGCATTCGACGCCACGCACTGCCTCGTGCGTTTCGGCGACGCAATCGTTTCACTCACGCCGAAGGAGTTCCGTTTCGCGCAGTTGCTGTTCGCGAACCTGTCGCGGCCCGTGTCGCGCGCCCATATTCTCGAAACGGTGTGGGCGCGCCGCCGCGACATGAAGTCGCGCACGCTCGACACCCACGCGTCCCGGCTGCGCAGCAAGCTGCATCTCCTTCCGGAGCGCGGCTACCGGCTGCTGCCGCTCTACGGCTACGGCTATCAGCTCGACCGCGTGCCGATCGAGCCCCCAAATTCCCGGCCCCGCCATGCTGATGCCCGGTATGCAGCGAGTGAGGAAATCGCTGAAACGCTATAATATGGGGCTAAACGATAGCCCTCGATATGCAACTCCTCACGATCGGAATCAATCACCACACTGCGCCTGTCGCCCTGCGCGAACGCGTGGCGTTTCCGCTCGAGCAGATCAAGCCGGCTCTCGTCACGTTCAAGAACGTGTTTCTCGGCCCCCAGGCGCCCAATACGCCCGAAGCGGCGATCCTCTCCACCTGCAACCGCACCGAACTGTATTGCGCGACAGACGATCGCGCAGCACGCGAAGGCGCGGTCCGCTGGCTGTCGGAGTATCACCGGATTTCGGTCGACGAGCTCGCGCCGCACGTCTATGCGCTGCCGCAGTCGGAAGCGGTCCGGCACGCATTCCGCGTCGCCTCCGGCCTCGATTCGATGGTGCTCGGCGAAACCCAGATCCTGGGCCAGATGAAGGATGCCGTGCGCACCGCGACGGAAGCCGGCGCGCTCGGCACCTATCTGAACCAGCTGTTCCAGCGCACGTTCGCGGTGGCGAAGGAAGTGCGCGGAACGACCGAAATCGGCACGCAGTCAGTGTCGATGGCCGCCGCCGCGGTGCGCCTCGCGCAACGGATCTTCGAAAAAGTGTCCGATCAGCGCGTGCTGTTCATCGGCGCCGGCGAGATGATCGAGTTGTGCGCGACGCACTTCGCCGCGCAAGGTCCGCGCGAACTCGTCGTCGCGAACCGCACGGCCGAACGCGGCCAGCGGCTCGCCGAGCGCTTCAACGGCCGCGCGATGCCGCTCGCGGATCTGCCGACCCGCATGCACGAATTCGACATCATCGTGTCGTGCACGGCGTCGACGCTGCCGATCATCGGCCTCGGCGCCGTCGAGCGCGCGGTGAAGGCGCGCCGCCACCGGCCGATCTTCATGGTCGACCTCGCGGTACCGCGCGACATCGAACCCGAAGTCGGCAAGCTGAAGGACGTGTTCCTCTACACCGTCGACGATCTCGGCGCGATCGTGCGCGAAGGCAACGCATCGCGCCAGGCTGCGGTCGCGCAGGCCGAAGCGATCATCGAGACGCGCGTGCAGAATTTCATGCAATGGCTCGACACGCGCAGCGTCGTGCCGGTGATCCGTCACATGCATACGCAGGCCGACGCGCTGCGCCGGGCCGAAGTCGACAAGGCGCAGAAGCTGCTCGCGCGCGGCGACGATCCGGCCGCCGTGCTCGAAGCGCTGTCGCAGGCGCTGACCAACAAGCTGATCCACGGCCCGACGAGCGCGCTCAACCGCGTGAACGGCGCCGATCGCGATTCGCTGATCGACCTGATGCGCGGCTTCTACCAGCACGCACCGCGCTCGAACGACCAGTCCGGCCACTAGCGCCGGCCGATCGCCCTGCCGCCGGCCGCGCGCCGGCCTATCCTTTCCGAATACCCCTTGCCCGGGAGCGCCGCTCCACACCATGAAGACGAGCATGCAACGCAAGCTCGACCAGCTGTCCACACGGCTGGCCGAACTGAACGACCTGCTGAGCCGCGAAAACGTCACGGCCGACCTCGACCAGTACCGCAAGCTCACGCGTGAACATGCGGAACTCGGCCCGGTGGTCGAGCAGTACGCGCTGTGGCGCCAGTCGCGCAGCGACGAGACGGCAGCGCAGGAGCTGCTCGGCGATCTGTCGATGCGCGACTTCGCGGAAGACGAAATCCGCAGCGCGCGAGAGAGCATGAGCCGCCTCGAGACCGAGCTGCAGAAGATGCTGCTGCCGAAGGATCCGAACGACGACCGCAACATCTTCGTCGAGATCCGCGCGGGCACCGGCGGCGACGAATCGGCGCTGTTCGCAGGCGACCTGCTGCGCATGTACCTGCGCTTCGCGGAACGCCAGCGCTGGCAGGTCGAAATGATGTCGGAGAGCGCGTCCGATCTCGGCGGCTACAAGGAAGTGATCGTGCGGATCGCGGGCCAGGGTGCGTATTCGCGCCTGAAGTTCGAATCGGGCGGCCATCGCGTGCAGCGCGTGCCCGCGACCGAAACGCAGGGGCGCATCCACACGTCCGCGTGCACGGTCGCGGTGATGCCGGAAGCCGACGAGATCAGCGAGGTCGAGATCAATCCGGCCGATCTGCGGATCGACACGTTCCGTGCGTCCGGCGCAGGCGGCCAGCACATCAACAAGACCGATTCGGCGGTGCGCGTCACGCACATCCCGACCGGGATCGTCGTCGAGTGCCAGGACGACCGCTCGCAGCACAAGAACAAGGATCGCGCGCTGAAGGTGCTCGCCGCGCGCATCAAGGACAAGCAGTATCACGAGCAGCACGCGAAGGAAGCTGCGACGCGCAAGAGCCTGATCGGCTCCGGCGACCGCTCGGAACGGATCCGCACGTACAACTTCCCGCAGGGCCGGATGACCGACCACCGGATCAACCTGACGCTGTACCGGCTCGAGGCGCTCATGGACGGCGACCTCGACGAACTGATCCGCGCGCTGGTCAGCGAGCACCAGGCCGAACTGCTCGCGTCGCTCGGCGATGCCGACTGAGGCCGCGATGCCCGACACGACCGCCGACGACCTGCTGCGCGCATCCCCGCTCGACGCGGTCGATGCGCGCGTGCTGCTCGCGCACGCACTCGGCTGGACCCGCACGCAGCTGATCACACGCGGCGACGCGCCGCTCGACGCGGCCGCGGTCGAACGCTACCGCGTGCTCGAGGCGCGCCGCATGGCCGGCGAGCCCGTCGCACAGCTCGTCGGGATGCGCGAATTCTTCGGCCGGCCGTTCGACGTGACGCCCGACGTGCTGATCCCGCGCCCCGAGACCGAGCTGCTCGTCGAAGCCGCACTCGATGCGATCGACGGACTGCCTCATCCGGCCGTGCTCGATCTCGGCACCGGTAGCGGCGCGATCGCCGTGTCGATCGCCGCCGAGCGGCCCGATGCCCGCGTGTGGGCGCTCGACCGTTCGCCGGCCGCACTCGCGGTCGCTCAACGCAACGCCGGCAAGCTGCTCGACACGCACCGTCCCGGTGGCGCGCTGCACTGGCTGGAGAGCGACTGGTACGCGGCACTCGATCCGGCGCTCGCATTCGACACGATCGTCAGCAACCCGCCGTATATCGCGCAGCACGATCCGCACCTCGCGCAGGGCGACCTGCGTTTCGAGCCGCGCGGCGCACTCACCGACGATGCCGACGGCCTCAGCGCGATCCGCACGATCGTCGCGGGCGCCGGCACCTACCTGAAACCGGGCGGCACGCTCTGGATCGAGCATGGCTACGACCAGGCCGAGGCCGTGCGCGCGGTGCTCGCCTCGCACGGCTTCGTCTCGGTCGAATCGCTCGCCGATCTGGCCGCCATCGAACGCACGACAGGCGGCCGCCTGCCGGGTTGATGCCCGGCCCGCCCGGTTGAAATCCGCTATCATTTCGATCTAACGCCCCGCTAACGCAAGGTCAGTCATGGACACCCAACAACGTATCAAGCAAATCGTCGACGAAAACCAGGTCGTGCTCTTCATGAAGGGCAACGCGCAATTCCCGATGTGCGGCTTTTCGGGCCGCGCCGTCCAGGTGCTGAAAGCCTGCGGCGTCGACCAGTTCAAGACGGTCAACGTGCTCGAAGACGACGAGATCCGCCAGGGCATCAAGGAATTCTCGAACTGGCCGACCATCCCGCAACTCTACGTGAAGGGCGAATTCATCGGCGGCTCGGACATCATGATGGAGATGTACCAGTCGGGCGAACTGCAGCAACTGTTCGCCGCCGCGTAATACGCCCCCTTTCGATGGCATCTCCCAGCGCGCCGCCACGCCGGCTGATCGTCGCGATCACCGGCGCCACCGGCGCGATCTACGGCGTCCGGCTGCTCGACCTGCTGCGCGCCGCCGGCGGCGTCGAAACGCACCTGCTGATTTCGAACGCCGGCTGGCTCAACATCCAGCACGAACTGAAGCTGTCGAAGGCCGATGTCGAAAGCCGTGCGGACGTCGTGCATTCGGTGCGCGACGTCGGCGCGACGATCGCGTCGGGGTCGTTCGCGACCGACGGGATGGTGATCGCGCCCTGCTCGATGAAGACGCTCGCGAGCGTCGCGCACGGGCTGTCCGACAACCTGATCACGCGCGCGGCCGACGTCACGTTGAAGGAACGCCGCCGCCTCGTGCTGATGGTGCGCGAAACGCCGTTCAACCTCGCGCATCTGCGCAACATGACGGCCGTCACCGAAATGGGCGGCATCGTCTTCCCGCCGCTACCCGCGTTCTACGCGATGCCGAAGACGATCGAGGAACTCGTCGATCAGACCGTCACGCGCGTGCTCGACCTGTTCGCGCTCAGCGCACCGCTGACAACGCCGTGGGCCGGCATCCGGCACGCTCAGTAAGCGCACTTCCGCAGGCCCGTTCTTCGCGCATCTTCGCCGATTACACTGCAAATTCATTCGATTTCACGAATACAGTACTAACGTGCCACAGAGCGCGCCGCGTCGCCCGAATTATCAACAAACAAGCGTCAATCAAATTCCTCAGCGCGGATTTATCAATATCCGGTGCGCGCCTATAGTCACAGGCAAATCCCTTTGCAGGCCACCACCATGAACCGCTTGCCTTCGCTCTACCTGTCCCACGGCGCCCCGACGCTGCCGATCGACCCGACGCTGCCGTCCGGCGCGTTCACCCACCTTGGCGCCGAATTGCCGCGCCCGCGCGCGGTGCTGATGCTGTCCGCGCACTGGGGCACGCAGCGCCCCGTCGCCAGCGTCGCCGCGCATCCGGAAACGATCCACGATTTCTACGGCTTTCCGCAGGCGCTGTACGACATCCGCTACCCGGCGCCGGGCGCGCCCGACGTCGCCGAGCGCGCGGCCGGGCTGCTGAATGCGGCCGGCATCGAGACCGCGACGACCGAGCACGGCCTCGACCACGGCGCATGGGTACCGATGCTGCTGATGTTCCCGGAAGCCGATGTGCCGGTGGCGCAATTGTCGATCCAGCCGCGCGCGGATGCCGCCCACCACTTCGCGCTCGGCCGCGCGCTGCGACCGCTGCGCGACGAAGGCGTGATGGTGATCGGCTCGGGCCAGATCACGCACAACCTGCGCGCCGCCGATTTCAGTGCGGCCCCCGAGGATGCGGATCCGCGCGTCGCGGAATTCACCGACTGGTTCGAGGCGAAGCTGGCCGCGCGCGACGTCGACGCGTTGCTCGACTACCGCCGGCAGGCGCCGCACGCGGCGCTGATGCATCCGACCGACGAACACCTGCTGCCGGTGTTCACGGCGCTCGGCGCGGCGGACGACGACTACCAGCTCGGTATCCAGTCGCTCGGCACGTACCAGCGTGTGCTCGCGATGACGAACTACGTATTCGCGAGCACGGCCGCCTGAGCGGCGCGCGGCTACCGTTCGACCGCTAAACAAAAAGCCCGCCCGAGCATCGCTCGGGCGGGTTTTTTTCCGCTGCTTGCTGCCGCCGCCGAATCCGGCGACAGGTCACGCGTCAGGCACCGATCCCTTCGAGGATCTCGTCGTGCGATTCACGCTCGTCGAGATACTTGGTCCGGTAGCCGGTATTCACGCCCCAGAAGTAGAACACCAGCGCGATGGCCGCGACGATCAGCATGTCCCAGCCGTACGGCAGCACGCCGTGGCCGCCGAACTCCTTGCTGCCGATCAGCGACAGCACGGCCATCGTCGGCAGGTACGCGACCAGCCACCATGCGGCCTTCAGGTCGTCACCCCAGCCGGTCCAGCCCGACTTCGACTGGAAGTAGAAGTACACCGGCAGCGCGACGATCATCAGCAGGATGATCTCGCCCGTCAGCGGCCACTTCGCCCAGTACAGGATCAGCGATGCGCAGACGAATGCGAACGGGGCGATCAGCTTCATCAGCGGAATCGACAGCGGACGCTCGATGTCGGTCGCCGCGCGGCGCAGCGCCATCAGGCTGATCGGGCCGGTCAGGTACGAAATCACCGTCGCGACCGAGATCACCGCCGCGAGCGAGCTCCAGCCGCGGAAGAAGAACAGGAAGATGAACGAAACCATCAGGTTGAACCACATCGCCTGACGCGGCACGCCGTAGAGCGGATGCACATTGCCGAACATCTTCGGCATCGTGTTGTTGCGCTCCATCGCGTAGATCATGCGGGTGGTCGTCGCCATGTAGGTCGTGCCGGTGCCGCTCGGGCTGACGAACGCGTCGACGTACAGCAGGATCGCGAGCCAGTTCAGGTTCAGCGCGATCGCCAGTTCGGCGAACGGCGACTTGAAGTTGAAGTGCGACCAGCCCTGCGCGACGTCGGCCGGATTCACCGAACCGATATACGCCATCTGCAGCAGCACGTAGATCACGAGCGCGATCAGGATCGACGTGATCACCGCGAACGGCACGCTGCGCGACGGGTTACGCGCCTCGCCCGCGAGGTTCACCGGGCTCTGGAAGCCGTTGAACGCGAACACGATGCCGCTCGTCGCGACCGCGGTCAGCACCGCCGACCAGCCGTACGGCGCAAAGCTTGCATTGGATGCGGTGCCGAGGTTCTCCGGATGGTAGCTCGTCAGCATCAGGCCGAGGATCGTGAGGCCGGGGATCAGGAACTTGAAGATCGTGATCGCGGTGTTCGCACGGGCAAACGCCTTCACGCCCCAGTAGTTCAGCATGAAGTAGATGACGACCAGCACGGCCGACAGCAGCAGGCCTGGTACTGTCAACTCGCCGTTCACGAATAGCGCGTGCGCCCACGGATACGGCCACGTGCTCATGTACTGGATCGAAGCCTCGGCCTCGATCGGGATCACGGATACGATCGCGATCCAGTTCGCCCAGGCGCTGATGAAGCCGACCAGTGAACCATGCGAGTAGCGCGCGTAGCGCACCATGCCGCCCGACTCGGGGAACATCGCGCCCAGTTCCGCATACGTCAGTGCAATTGCGAGAATCACGACAGCGCCGATGATCCACGCGCAGATCGCCGCCGGACCGGCAATCTTCGCGGCCTTCCAGGCGCCGAACAGCCAGCCCGAGCCGATAATCGAACCCAGCCCCGTCAGCATCAATGCAAACGGGCCGATGTTCCGTTGAATAGAACTCTTCACATCCTCTCCTGTGTCTCAAAAAGCATGGTCGGCCCGCGGTCCGGGATCGGCTCGGACTGCACCGCGCACGCAATTTTGGGGGGGCGAGCCACCCGATCAGGGCAACCCGTCCACGCGGCGCGTAGTTTAACGGTTGCACCTGAAACGTGGCGCCAAAATCGTTCGGCCCCTACAAAAAATTCGCATCGTTTGCAAGCTTTGTAAACCTGATCTCCGCAATAACCCTGAGTCCACGGAAATACGGTTGACCACGCGGGGGATAAGCCGTATAAAGGACTTCGCAGGATTTCAAGTGGCGAGTGAATTGGTTCTTTCGTAGTTCGCCCATCAACGGTACTCCGGTTGGTCCTATTACCCCTTCCTTGATTTTCCGCACCCCATGGGCTTCGGCCCCGTTTTATCTTTTTAGGAACAAGTAACATGGCAACCGGTACCGTCAAGTGGTTCAATGACGCAAAGGGCTTCGGCTTCATCACCCCGGAAGGCGGCGGCGACGATCTGTTCGCGCACTTCTCGGAAATCCGCGTCGAAGGCTTCAAGACGCTGCAAGAAAACCAGAAGGTTGAATTCGAAGTGAAGACGGGCCCGAAGGGTCTGCAAGCTGCGAACATCCGTCCGGTCTAAGCTTGGCGCGATAATTCGTGAAAAAAGCCCCGCTTCGGCGGGGCTTTTTGTTTTTCGGCGCCGGTTGTCCGGCATGGCGGCTTTTCAACCGCCCGTATTCAACCGAATAATCGCTGCGCGTGAATACCGAGCCCCGTCGCGACACTCGCGAGGCGGTCGCCGAACACCGGCTGTGCATCCGGGAACGCACCCGCGAGCGCGCCCGACAGGAACGCGAGCCCCGTCGAGCCGCCGGTGAAATACAGCGCGCCGACGTCGCGCGGCGCAACGCCCGCGAGCCGCACCGTCTCGCGCGCAGCATCGACGATGCGCGCGGTGTCGTCATGGCTCGCATCGACGAGGCGGTCGGCGTCGAACGCGATCTGCAGATCCTCTTCCACGTCGTTCAGGTCGATCATCGTCTCCCCGCCCGCCGCGACGCCGATCTTCGCTTCTTCCGCGCGCGCCATCAGCGCGTGCCCGAGCCGCTGCTCGACCACGCTCGTGAGCCGGTCGTACTGCTGCACCTCCCGGTACAGGTGCTTCATCAGCTTCAGCTCGCCGAGCCGCTTCGGCGTGTAGACCGTGTTGATCAAGTGCCAGGTCGCGAGATCGAAGTAAATCTTGTTCGGCAGCTCGCGCCCTTCAGAGTCGAGCGAACGGTAGCCGAATGCGGGCAGGATCGCTGCAAGCTCGACACGTCGGTCGTAATCGGTGCCCGCGACGTGCACACCGTGATGGGCCAGCACGTCGTCCTTGCGCTCGAGCCGCGCCATCCGTTCAGGCCCGACGCGCACGAGCGAAAAGTCGGACGTGCCGCCGCCGATGTCGGCGACGAGCACGAGGCGCTCCGCCTGCTGGCGCGATTCGTAGTCGAACGCGGCCGCGATCGGTTCGTACTGGAATTGGACATCCTTGAAGCCGACCGACCGCGCGGCGGCCTCGAGCTGGTCCTGGGCGAGGCGGTCGGCGCGCGGATCGTCGTCGACGAAGAACACGGGCCGGCCGAGCACCGCACGACCGATCGGCGCGCCCGCGCGGGCTTCGGCCTTGCGCTTAAGGTGCGTCAGGAAGCGCGCGATGATTTCGGTGTACGCGATCGCGCTGCCGTCGCCGAGATCGGTCGTCGTTTCCGCGAGCGGCGAGCCGAGGATGCTCTTCATCGAGCGCATCAGCCGGCCGTCGAAACCGTCGATATAGGACGCCAGCGCCGCGCGGCCGTATTCGACCGTCTCTTCGTCGTTGTTGAAGAAGATCGCGGTGGGCAGCGTCAGGTGGTCGCCCTCGACGGGCGCGAGGCGCATGCCGTCGCCGTCGGGCAGCGCCACGGCGGAATTGGACGTGCCGAAATCGATCGCGCAGTAAGTCATGGGAAGTTGCCGCAGCAGGGCCGGCGCGAAAACGGAAAGGACGGGCTTTTTAACATGAAGCCCGCGGGATCACAACCGGGGCCAGCCACCGGTGCCGCGTAACGGGCCCCGGCGGCGACGGCGCGCGGGCGGCGCGCCGGGGAGACATGCGGGCGGGATGCGCGATGCGGCCCGTCCGCCAGGCAGGTCAGGCTGCCGCGTCGAAGCCCTTCTTCCATGCGCCCGCATAGACGACCTCGCCGATCGCATGGCGCGTACGCGGCGCCTTCTCGCGATCGCGCAGCACGGGATCGAGCTTGTCGACGTTGCCGTAGTGACCGAGCGAGATGATCGCCGGAATCGCGACGTCGGCCGGGATCGCGAACGCGTCGCGGAATGCCTTCGCGTCGAAGCCGCTCATCTGGTGGGCGGCCAGGCCCAGCGCGTGCGCCTGCAGCACCAGCGACATCGCGGCGGCGCCCGCGTCATACAGCGCGGTCGGCGCCGGTTCGCCCTTCGACGTGAGCGTATGCGCGGTGACTGCAATCAGCACCGGCGCCGGCGCATTCCAGCCCTGGTTGAACGGCACCAACGTCGCGAACGCGCGCTTGAATGCGTCTTCGTCCTGCGTGCGATCGAATACGATGAAGCGCCACGGCTGCGCGTTGTAGGCGGACGGCGCCCAGCGGGCGGCTTCGAGCACCGCGTGCAGATCGCCGGCGCTGACGGGTTCATCCGAATACGCGCGCGGGCTCCAGCGGCCCGCGATCAGATCGTGAATCGAAACGGTGGTGGGAGCAGGTTTGACGGACATGCGGATCCTCGCTGACATCGAAGAAGGGGCGCGAACGCCTGGCGAACCGCAAGCATACCCGCTTGAGCCGATGCGCGCCCGATCCTCCCGCGCTATGCAAATCGCCGTGCATGCATTGGCCGGCCGCCCGCCGCGCGACCGGCGGGGCTGCCGGATTGCCGCGCTCAGGCCGCCTGCGCGGCTGCGCGCGACGGGCCGCGGTTGATCCGCAGCACGATCAGCGCACCGATGATGCACAGCCCGCCCGAGATCATCGACGCGATCGTGTACGTGCCGAG
Source organism: Burkholderia sp. Ac-20345 (assembly GCF_017104825.1). Taxonomy (NCBI): domain Bacteria; kingdom Pseudomonadati; phylum Pseudomonadota; class Betaproteobacteria; order Burkholderiales; family Burkholderiaceae; genus Burkholderia; species Burkholderia sp. Ac-20345. The sequence continues at coordinate 11,731 of NZ_JAAGPO010000211.1, forward strand.
GCTCGCGCGCAGCAGCCCCGCGCCGAGCGCCGCGAACGCCGCGCCGAGCTGGTGGCCGGCGACGATCCAGCCGAACACGACCGGCGCCGCGGCCTTGCCGAACACGTCGGTCGCGAGCCGCACGGTAGGCGGCACGGTCGCGATCCAGTCGAGCCCGTAGAACATCGCGAACAGCGGCAGCCCGAAGAAATCGATCCCGAACGCGTGCGGCAGGTAGATCAGCGACAGCCCGCGCAGCCCGTAGTACCAGAACAGCAACACGCGATTGTCGTAGCGATCGGACAGCCAGCCCGACAACGTCGTGCCGAACAGGTCGAACACGCCCATCGCCGCGAGCAGCGACGCGCCCTGCACTTCCGTCATCCCGTAGTCGCTGCACATCGCGATCAGGTGCGTGCCGACATAACCGTTGGTGCTTGCGCCGCAGATGAAGAAGCTGAAGAACAGCAGCCAGAAATCGCGCGAACGGCTCGCCATCAGCAGCGTACGGAACGCGACCGCGAGCGGGTTCTCCTTCGCCGCCTCGGGCGCGGGCGGCGTATCGGCCGGCTCGCCGTACGGGCGCAGTTGCACGTCGGCCGGCCGTTCGGGCAACAGGAACGCCACGAGCGGAATCACGATCGCAGCCGCGACCGCGACGACAAGGACGACCGGCCGCCAGCCATGACGCTGCGCGATCGCCGCGAGCATCGGCAGGAACACGAGCTGGCCGGTGGCCGTGCTCGCGGTCAGGACCCCCATCACGAGGCCGCGCCGCGCATGGAACCAGCGCGTAACGAAGGTCGCGGACAACGTCAGTGCGACCACGCCCGTCGAGCAGCCGACCATCAGGCCCCAGATCACTACCATCTGCCAGCTCTGCGTCATCATCGACGACAGCGCGACGCCCGCGCTCATCGTCACGAGCGCGGTGAGAATGGTCGGGCGCAGCCCGAAGCGCTGCATCGCCGCGGCCGCGAACGGGCCCGTCAGTCCGTACAGCGCGATATTCACCGAAATCGCCAGCGAAATTGCCGCGCGGCTCCAGCCGAGCTCGCGTTCGAGCGGCACCATCAGCACGCTCGGCGTCGCGCGCGTGCCGGCCGCTGCCAGCAGGATCAGGAATACCACCGCCGCCGCGAGCCATCCGTAGTGGAAGCGCCCGCCAATTCGTGTCACCGCCCAGTTCATCTTTGCGTTCTCCAGTTGGCGGCTCGCGCGCCTGCGCACCCGCTCCGCCCCACCCAGCCAGGCCACCTCCGCCGCACGCTGCATCGGCTGACCCGGGCCGACGCTTGGCATTTGTCTGTCGATCCGGTCGCTTTGTTACCGACCGGTCACAAGTGTGTTGCGATCGTAGTGACCAATCGGTAACATGTCAAGCAATTCAATATGCAGACGAGGGTCATCATGTCGGGCATCGAGATCGCCAAACCGGCGGCGCGCCGCACGCGCCGGCCGATCGACGGCGCCACCGCGCAGGAACACCTGCTGCGCGCCGCCGAGGAGCTGTTTTACAAGGAAGGCGTCCGTACGGTGGGCGTCGAGGCGGTCGTGGAGCGTGCGGGCGTCAACAAGATGAGCCTGTATCGCCAGTTCTCGTCAAAGGACGAGCTGATCCTCGCGTATCTGGAGCGGATGGATGCGTGTTTCTTCGACCGCTTCAATACGAGCGTCGCGAAGCACCCGGGCCAGCCGAAAGCGCAACTGATCCAGTATTTCGTCGATCTCGCCGAGCGCGCGACGCAGAAGGATTACCGCGGCTGCCCGTTCGTCAACGTCGCGGCCGAATTCCCGGATGCGTCGCACCCGGCGCGCGAGCGCGTCGCGCAGAACAAGGAACAGCTGATGAAGCGGCTCGTCGCACTGTGCAATGACGCCGGCGTGCGGCAGCCTCAGGCGCTCGCCGACTCGCTCGCGCTGGTGATCGAAGGCATCTACGCGGCAAGCCAGACCTATCGGCACGGCGAAACGCCGATCGGCGTCGCTCCCGCGCTCGTCACGCAGTTGATCGAGGCCGCATGCGCGTGACGGCACGCCCGCTACAATGCGGCCCTCACCGCCCTTCCGCCCGACTGGCTTCACGATGACCGACACCCGCCCCGAATCGCACGACGACATCCTCGCCGCCACGCGGCACTGGCTCGCGCGCGCGGTGATCGGGCTCAATCTGTGCCCGTTCGCGAAAAGCGTCTATGTGAAGGAACAGGTGCGCTACGCGATCAGCGAAGCGACGACGCTGGAAGACGCGCTCGCCGAACTCGAAACGGAGCTGCGCGCGCTCGACGCCGCGGATCCGCAGCAGGTCGACACGACGCTCGTGATCTTCCCGCATGCGTTCGCCGATTTCATCGACTACAACGATGCGCTGTTCTTTGCCGACCGGCTGGTGCGGCAACTGCGGCTCGACGGCGTGCTGCAGATCGCGAGCTTCCATCCGGACTACCGGTTCGAGGGCAGCGAGCCCGATGACATCGAGAACTACACGAACCGCGCGCCGTATCCGATCCTGCACCTGCTGCGCGAGGACAGCATGGCGCGCGCGGTCGACGCGTTCCCGGACGCGTCCGCGATCTACGAAAGGAATCAGGAAACGCTGCGCCGCCTCGGCCACGACGGCTGGCGCGAATGGATGCGCAGGCCGGGCGACGACGTCTGACGCGGCGTGCAACGTGCGCCACGCGGCGCGGCCGGCACCCGCCGGCCCGCGTCAGTCAGCTAGCGGCCGGTTCGACGGCCTCGCCGCCCGCCGCCGCGGCTTCCGGCACGAAGAAACGTGCGTTCAGCTCGGCAAGCCCGAACATCCCGAGGATCTCGTTCAACCGCTCGCCGGGCCGCCGGCGCGGCAGGTTCTTGTACTGCGCGATGATCAGCTCGTTCTTCATCGAATGCTCCCAGCCGACCAGCTCGGTCACGCTGACCTGGTAGCCATGCGCTTCGAGCTGCAGGCAGCGCAGCACGTTGGTGATCTGGCTGCCGAATTCGCGCGTATGCAGCGGATGCCGCCACACTTCCGTCAGCGCGCTCGCAAGCGACTTGCCCTTGTTCTTGCGCAGCACGCCCGCGACTTCCGCCTGGCAGCACGGCACGAGCACGATGTGCTGCGCGCGCTTCGCGAGCGCGAAGCGGATCGCGTCGTCAGTCGCCGTGTCGCACGCGTGCAGCGCGGTAACGACGTCGACCGTTTCAGGCAGTTTCGGCGACGTGATCGAATCGGCGACCGACAGGTTCAGGAACGACATGCCACCGAACCCGAGCCGCGCGGCGAGTTCGGCCGAACGGGTGACGAGCTCCTCGCGGGTCTCGATCCCGTACACGTGCGACGCGAACGCCGGCGTGCCGTGCCCCGCCTGCTGCTTGAAGAACAGGTCGTACAGGATGAAGCCGAGATACGACTTGCCGGCGCCGTGGTCGACGAGCGTCACGCTGCCACGGTCGGCCTGCACGCCGGCGAGCAGCGGCTCGATGAACTGGAACAGGTGATAGACCTGCTTCAGCTTGCGGCGGCTGTCCTGATTCAGCTTCCCGTCGCGGGTGAGGATGTGCAGTTCCTTCAGCAGCTCGACGGACTGCTCCGGGCGGATTTCGTGGGTCTTGTTCGACATCGTGAAGCGACGCCGGACCACGGTCGGTCGACCACGGCCCGGCGGCGGGAATTCGTGAGGAATGGCGATAGTTTACCGAAAATGCGCGGTCAGGCTCGCGCGCCGAGCCGCCAGAGCGACGTGACCTCGGCCTGGCGTGCCGCGTGCAGCGGATCGTCGGCATCCATCGACTTCGGATGCGCGGGGCGGATGTCGTCGCGGCCGAGCACGACGAGGCCCGCTTCGTCGATCCATTGCAGCAGCGTGTCCCGCGGCCGCAGGCCGAGATACTCGGCGAAATCGGACAGGATCAGCCAGCCCTCGCCACCCGGCTCGAGGTGCCCGGCGAGCCCCGCGAGGAAACCGCGCAGCATGCGGCTGTCCGGATCGTAGACCGCGTATTCGATCGGTGCGCTCGGCCGGGCCGGCACCCACGGCGGGTTGCAGACCACGAGCGGCGCACGGCCGGCCGGAAACAGATCGGCCTCGACGATCTCGACGCGACTCGTGTGGCCAAGCCGTTCGACGTTCTCGCGCGCACAGGCGAGCGCCCGTGCGTCCTGGTCGGTCGCAACGACACGCTCGACGCCGCGCGACGCAAGCACGGCCGCCAGCACGCCGGTGCCCGTGCCGATATCGAACGCGAGCGACGTCGCCGGCAGCGGCGCGCGAGCGACGAGTTCGACGTATTCGCCGCGCACCGGCGAGAACACGCCGTAGTGCGGATGGATCGGCGCGCCGCCGAGTGCCGGGATCGGCACGCCCTTCTTGCGCCATTCGTGCGCACCGACGAGACCGAGCAGTTCGCGCAACGACACGACCGACGGTGCGCCGCCGGGCCCGTACGCCTCTTCGCATGCGGCACGCACGTCAGGCGCGCGGCGCAGCGGGATCGTGTAGTCGGCATCGAGCGGGATCAGCAGCATCCCGAGCGTGCGGGCGCGCTGCGACTGCGCGAGACGATGTAGGTTGAATGCGTCGACGCCGGCCGCGGCTTTCGCCTTCTTCGGCTTGCGCTCGACACGGCGCGCCATCGCCTGCACGAGCTGGCGCGCATTCTGGAAATCACCCTGCCACACGAGCGCGGTGCCCTCGCATGCAAGGCGGTAGGCCGCGTCGGCAGTGAGGCGGTCGTCGGCGGGCACCGCGCGCTTCGGCGGTTGCACGCCGGCTTCGGAGCGCCAGCGCACGGCATGATCGGCGCCGTCGGCGTCGGTCCAGTGGAAAACAGGGAAATCGGTCACGCGTACTCGGTTACGGTTGGCTTCAACGGGCGGCGTCACGCCGCGCGGATCACACCATACCGCGCTTTGCCTGCGCAGCAAAGCGCGGGCAGCGGCCGATGCCGCCGCCCGCGCGATGCTCGCGCGGGTTCAGCTTTCGTCGTCGAGCGCCGCGTCGGGCGCGTTCTGCTTCACCGACGCGATGCCGTTCTCGCGGCCCGCTTCAGCCTTGTACAGCTCGCTCGTGCCGATGATCTCGTGATTGCCGGCCTTCAGGTTGAACATGAACTGGCCATTGCTCGCGGTCTTGCGCTCGTAGCGCGCGTCGTCCGGCGCGTTCTTGCGCACCGACGCGACTCCGTTTTCCGCCGACGCCTTGGTCTTGTACAACTCGCTGCGCAGGATGATCTCGCCGTTGCCGGCCTTCAGGTGGAACAGGAACTGCCCGTCGCTCGCTTTCTTGATGACGAATTTCGCTGCCATGGTGCCCCTCTCGGAAAAGTCGCCCGGCCCTCCGGACTGGAGCAGTCTAAACGCGATCGTGGCGGCGAACGCAAGGCATACGCAATCCGATCGTCAGGAATCGTCATGCGACGCCGCGATTGCGCCGCTTCGTCCGGCATCGCGCCGGTATCGCGCACGCGCCGCCTACCCGCCCCACCCCGGCATCGCGGGCAGGCGCAGCGTGCCCGCGTCGTTGAAGTGCACGGTGCCGA
>NZ_JAAGPO010000212.1:0-16994 GCF_017104825.1 Burkholderia sp. Ac-20345
TATGGGCGAACCCCGCGGCGAGCGCCGCGGCGCCGACGCTCAACGAAGCCGCAACGCGCGCGAGGCGGTGCAGGCCGTTACTGCGCACGGCTGGCCTCGCCGTTGCGTGCGGCCCCGTTCCACGGCGCGATCTTGAACAGCAGCAGCATGCCGGGAATCGCGAGCGCGGTGCACACGATGAAGTAGTCGAACCAGCCGATCTTCGCGACGATGAAGCCGCTCGCGGCCGACGCGAGCGTGCGCGGCACCGATGCGAGGCTCGTGAACAGCGCGAACTGCGTGGCCGTATAGCGCGGGTCGGTCGTGCTCGCGATGTACGCGACGAACGCGGCCATCGTCAGGCCGGTGGTGAAGGTTTCGACGCCGTAGACGAGCGCAAGCGCGACCGTCATCGGGCTGAATTGCGGCGTGACCGCAATGCCGAACACCGACAGCACCGACGCGATCGCATGGCTCGTCGACACGGTGAAGTCGTAGAGCATCGCGAGCACGGGCGAGCCGGGGCCGAGCTGCGCGAGCCACGCGAAGCCGAGCGTCGACACCATCTGCAGCACGCCGAAGATCCATAGCCCGCGGCCGATGCCGATCTTCACGAGCCAGATGCCGCCGATGATGCCGCCGGCCACGCTCGCGACGAGCGCGGTGGTTTTCGCGACGATGCCGATCTCGGTGCGCGAGAAGCCGATGTCGAGGAAGAACGACGTCGACAGCGTGGTGGCCATCGTGTCGCCGATCTTGAACAGGAAGATGAACGCAATGACGAGCAGCGCGCCGGCCCAGCCGTCGCGCTGGATGAATTCGCGGAACGGCAGCACGATCGCGTCGCGCAGGTTGCGCGGCGGCGCGCCGATCACTTCGGGCTCGCGCACGACGAGCGTCATCAGGATGCCCGGCAGCATGAACGCGCCGGTGATCGCGAACACGACGTCCCACGGCAGGTGGTCGGACAGGATCAGCGCCAGCGAGCCGGGGATCAGCGCGGCGAGCTTGTACGCGTTCACGTGTATCGCGTTGCCGAGGCCCTGCTCGGTGTCGCGCAGCAGCTCGCGGCGGTACGCATCGATCACGATGTCGGCGCTTGCGCCGAAGAATGCGACGAGCGTGGTGAGCGCGGCGACCGTCCAGATCGAGTCGCGCGGCGACACGAAGCCGAGCGCGGCGATCGCGCCCGCGACCAGCAACTGCGTGAGCAGCAGCCAGCCACGACGGCGCCCCGGCCGCCAGCCCGGCAGGCGCGGGATGTAGCGATCCATCAGCGGCGCCCACAGGAACTTCCACGTGTACGGGAACTGGATCAGCGCGAACAGGCCGATTTCCTTCAGGTTCACGCCCTCGGAGCGCAGCCATGCCTGCACGAGGTAGACGAGCGTGAAGAGGGGCAGACCCGACGTGAAACCGAGGAACACGCAGATCAGCATGTGCGTGTTCAGATAGGCTCGCCAGCCGGGGTGATCCTCGTGAGCGGTGAGTGCGGGCGCCTCGTGTGGCGTTTTCGACATGGATTGGAACTGGATAGCGTTGACTGATTGCGGCGACAGCGCAGGCGGCGGCGCGGGTAGCGCAGCGGCGCGGCCGCACGTGTGTGCAGGCCGTCGGCGTCCGTCAACGGCTCCCCGGCTCAGCTGCGCTTGACGCGGTAGACAGCAAGACTACCACGCCAGTTCGCTCCCCATCGAATCGGTTGGCCTCCGTGCAGCACCACGCGGTCGAGGATCGTCACGCCGACTTCGGGCGCGAGCGCCTCGAAATCCTCGATCGTCAGCACCCGCACGTTCGGCGTGTTGTGCCACTGGTAAGGCAGCGATTTCGACACCGGCATCCGGCCGTTCAGCACCGACAGCCGGTGCGGCCAGTAGCCGAAGTTCGGGAACGACACGATGCATTCGCGCCCGACCCGCGCGGTTTCGCGCAGGATCGCGGCCGTCTGGTGGATCGTCTGCAACGTCTGCGACAGGATCGCGATGTCGAAGCTGTGGTCCTCGAACAGGCGCAGGCCGTCTTCCAGGTTCTGCTGGATCACGTTGATGCCGTTCTTCGCGCTCGCGAGCACGCCCGCGTCGTTCAGCTCGATCCCGTAGCCGGTCACGTCCAGTTCTTCCATCAGCAGCGCGAGCAGCGAGCCGTCGCCGCAGCCGAGGTCGAGCACCGTCGAGCGCGGTTCGACCCAGCGCGCGATCGTGCGGAAATCCGCTCGCGCGGACAGGGAATTCAGTGCTTGCTGGTTCATGCACCCACCTCGATGGCGATTCGTTCGTAATACGCGCGGAGCAGGTTGTGATAGCGCGCGTCGTCGAGCAGGAACGCGTCGTGGCCGTGCGGCGCATCGATTTCCGCGTAGCTGACCGTGCGTTTGTTGTCGAGCAGCGCCTTCACGATTTCGCGCGAGCGCGCCGGCGCGAAACGCCAGTCGGTCGAGAAGCTCGCGATCAGGTATTTCGCCTGCGTGTGCGCGAGCGCGGCCGTCAGGTTGCCGTCGAACGCTTTCGCCGGGTCGAAGTAGTCGAGCGCGCGCGTGATCAGCAGGTACGTGTTCGCGTCGAAGTAGTCGGCGAACTTGTCGCCCTGGTAGCGCAGGTACGACTCGACCTCGAATTCGACGTCGAAGCTGAAGTTGTACGCGTCGAGCGCGCCGTCGGCGCGGCGCAGCGCACGGCCGAATTTCTCGGCCATGTCGTCGTCGGACAGGTACGTGATGTGGCCGATCATCCGCGCGACGCGCAGGCCGCGCTTCGGCTTCACGCCGTGCGCGTAGTAGTCGCCGCCGTGGAAATCGGGATCGGACAGGATCGCCGAGCGCGCGACCTCGTTGAACGCGATGTTCTGCGCGGACAGTTTCGGCGTCGACGCGATGTCGATGCAGTGCGCGACGCGCTCCGGATACATCAGGCTCCACGCGAGCGCCTGCATCCCGCCGAGGCTGCCGCCCATCACCGCGGCGAAGCGGTCGATGCCGAAGGCATCCGCGACGCGCGCCTGCGCGTGCACCCAGTCCTCGACGGTGACGACCGGGAAGCTCGCGCCGTACGGCTTGCCGGTCGACGGGTCGATGCTCATCGGGCCGGTCGAGCCGAAGCACGAGCCGAGGTTGTTCACGCCGATCACGAAGAAGCGGTTGGTGTCGAGCGGCTTGCCGGGGCCGACCATGTTGTCCCACCAGCCGGTGCTGCGCGGATCGTCCGCGTAGACGCCGGCGACGTGGTGCGACGCGTTGAGCGCGTGGCAGACGAGCACCGCGTTCGAGCGCGCGGCGTTGAGTTCGCCGTACGTCTCGACGACGAGCTGATAGTTGCCGATCACGCTGCCGCTTTGCAAGCGCAGCGGTTCGGCGAAGTGCATGGTCTGTGGAGCGACGATGCCGATCGATTCCATTCGTTCCGCCTTATGACTGGGCAGCTAAATGGTGTCGGCGATGCGCGGAGTCGGAGATGCGCGGCTGACGACCTCTTTAGCCGCATTTGTAGTGAACCGCCGGGGCACAAGACACATCAAGACCCCGGCCGGTTCGCGCGCCCGCAATCGAGTCAGCAAATCGGCGCGCTTCCGACATACCGCCCGAGGGGCGGCAGTCGGCAAAGTATAGCGGAAATTGTGGAGCGCGGATTCGGGCGCGCCGGGGTGTCCGGCTGGCGGCTACCCCGGGTGTTGCCGCGTCCGATGCGGCGGCCTGCACGGGCGGCGGCGTCCGGCGCCGTATGGAAGGGGCGGCGTGGTCCGTCAGGCCGCCGCCGCCGTGCCGTGGCGTCGCGTTACCAGCGGTACTTCGCGGCGAACCCGCCCTTGACCACTGCGTAGTCGGACAAGTTCGCCTCCACGCCGAGGCTGGCCGATACCGCGAAGCGCTTCGATATCTGCCCCGTCGCACCGATGCGGAACGCGGCGCGGTCGCGCGGCACGCTGAACGAGAACGCGTTGCCGTCGAGCGTCAGCGACCGCGAGCCGGGGCCGTGCCACCAGTTTGCCTCGACGAACGGGCGCAGCTCGCGGCCGGCCGCGATCGCGGTGACGCCGTGCACGCGTACGCCGACGCGGGTCTGCACGTCGGTCGAGCCCTGGCCGTCGAGATAGCCGCCTGCCGTATGGTGCGCGGCCGCGCGATAGTCCGACACGACGAGTTGCGCCTGCGGCTCGACGAAGAAGCGCGTATCACCGCGCTCGTAGAAGCGGAACGAGTGGCCGGCTTCGACCGAGCCCGTGACGGTGCGCGACCGGTACGAATCGCCGGCGAGACTGCCGCCGACCCGGTTCGCATACGCGCCGTACATGAACCACGCATCGACATACGGGCCGGACAGGATGTCGCGGTTGCCGTACCACGTGCCGTACAGGCCGACGTTGTAACCTTCGACGCTGCCGCGCGCGGTGGCATCCGCGATGCGTTGCTCGGCGGCATTCCACAGCGGGCGTGTCGACCAGCTCGTCTGGCTGCCGTACATCCCCATCGCGCCGACCCGGATGCGGCCACCGCGGCTGTCGTCGAAGCGGAGCAGGTCGGCCCCCGCGTGTACCAGGCGGCCGTTACCCGACACGCTGCGCGCACCGCCCGACATCGACGTGAACTGGCCTTCGGCACGCAACCACGCGGCGCCGTCGAGCGGTTGCGATCCTGCGCGATCGGTGCGCAGCGACTGGTCTTCGCGCTGATGCAGCGTGTGGATCGCCATCGTCGCGGCTGCGTCGGCGTTCGCGAGATAGGCGTCGGGCTCGGGTGCGGCGGCGCGCGGCGACGGTGGCGCGATCTCCGGGCCGATGGGCGGATCGGGATCGACGGGGCCGGGCGGCGCCGGCGGCTCGGGTTTCGCGGCGGAAACGAGATACCAGTCGTCTGCGTTGCCGCCCTGGCCGCCACGCGCGAGCATGTAGTCGTAGCCGCCGGCCGACAGCGTGCCGAAGCCCTGCCGGTAGCCGTCCGACGCGGCGTCGAGCGCGAATGCGGCGGCATCCGTCGTGCCGCCGTTGCGGGTCTCGACGATCGGGATGCCGACCGTGGTCTGCGCGCCTTCGCCACCCGAACGCTTCACGATGATGCCCGTGTTGCCCGATGCATGTCCGCCGTCGATCACGAGCCGGTCGGTGGGCGACGTGTCGTCGTGCAGCGTCGTGTGGACCAGCAGCCGGCCGTTCCGGGCCGCGTAGTCGCCGTTGACGACGAGCGTGCTCGGTGTGCCGGCGTCGGGCGTTGCGAACGCGATGTTCGAATCGTTCAGCGCGATGGAGCCGACCGTCGAATCGCGAGTGACCGTCCACTGGCTGCCGCCGTCGAGCGACAGGGTGCGGACGACGCCGGTCGCACCCGTCCACATGGAGGCGCCGGAGAGTGCGACGTCGGTGACGGGCGGTGTCGGGTTGCCGTCGTCGTCCGGGACATTCACGATGTCGCCTACGGCCTGCGCGCCGGTATCGAGCGACAACCGAACGGGCTCGCCGGACTCCGCGTACACGGACATCAGCGTTCCATTGCCACCGAAAGCGCGCGCGCCGTTTCGCAGTGAAATGGCTGCGCCGGATGCGGCGATCGCGTTGCTGCGTTCGCTGACGAGCGAGCCGCCATCGACATTCAGCATGCCGCCGCTGCCGACAGCGGCTGCGGCAGCGCCGTTGCCGGTCGTCCGCGCATCGGTGCCCGCCAGGTCGATCGTGCTGCCGGCACCGGCATAGACCGCGGTGGCGTTCTCGCCATGCGTGTAGACGGTCATGTCCGCCAGCGTGGCGCGGGAGCCGTTGCCGCTCGACAGCACGCCGTAGGCGCGCTCGCCGCTGGTTTCGATGCCGCCGCCGTTCATCGCGACTTGACCGCCGAGCCGCGCGATCGCGCCGATCGCACGCTTGCCGGTGGTCGTGACGAACGTGTCGCTGGCCTGCACGACGGGGGTATCGGTGTATTCCTTCGACGCGTACAGCCCGTGTGCGCTTTCGCCATGCGTGACGACACGTGTGCGTGAGAGGTCGACGCTGGCTTCACGCGTATCCACGCCGATCGCGGCATAGCCGTCGGTTTCCAGGTGTGAATCGGTGAGCGTGGCCGTGGTAGCGCTGGGCAGATGGATCGCCGATGAATAGTCGCCGGTCGTCCGGATGTCGGCGCGAGTCAGTGCTGCGCGGACGTCGTCGTAGCTGATGGAGAGGCCATAGGCGAACATGCCGCTGGTGCGGATCAGCGTGTCGGCGACGTCGATCGCGCCGCCGGGCGCGTAATTGACGGCAATGCCGTATGCCTCCTTGCCGCGCGTCACGAGCACGCTGTCGGCGATGTCGAGCCGGCTGCCGTTGCCGTCGAGCGATGCGCCGTGCGAATAGTCGCCGTCGGTATCGATCGAGATGCGTTCCGCCGACGCGCTGCCGCCGTAGCGGATGTCGATGCCGGCACTGGAGCCGCCGCGGGTCCGGATTTCGGTGTCGCGCAGCTCGACGCGCGAGCCGCGCCCCCACGCGGCAGCGCCCGCCGCGACGTTGCCGGACGAGAACAGGCGAGTCTTGCCGGTGGTGGTCAGCGCGCCGCCGTTGACGGCGGAGAACACGGCTTCGCCGGAGACGATCGTCGAGTAGAAGCCCGGTGCGACCTCGAGCGTGACGCCGTCCGCCTGCTGCGCGCCACCGGTGTTGACCTCGGCCGCCGATGGCCACGGCATTACCGCGCCGGCGAGCAGCGCGGACCGTGCGAGACGCCGGCCGGTGCGGACGGGAATGAATGGGAACCTGCGATTCACCTGCTCACCTCGATATCAATGGAATGGGTGAAAGTTAGCCCGCATGGGTGATATGCGAAATTGGACGAGTTCGAATTTCGACAGAAGCCGGTCAATTGCATGGCGTGTCATCGAAATCCGGGATGCGCGATCCGGGCGGTGCGGGCATGCCGCGGGCCGATCAGGGCCGAAGGGGCGATGGATGCAACGGCATGCCGCGCACGTCGATCAGGTCGCGTCGCGCACGCGTCGTGTCACCGAATGGCGGTGCCGCATGCCGCGGCGATGGTGCGAGGCACGGGCAGGGCGTCGCGCAGGCGCATTGGTGTTGCCGGCGTGGTGGCGGCGCGATGCCCGAGCGTGCCCGCCGCGTGTGTATCGGCGATCGATGCCGGACAAGCGAGGCATGTGCATCGCGATTCCCCCGCGCCACGGCAACGAGCCGGTGCGCGGGCGCGCATTTACTGGTAGCTCATGGTGAACGTTGCAACGCCCTTCACCGTTCCGGCGGAAACGGGCCCGGTGGCGACGTATTGCGCGCTGAGCGGAATATTCGTCAATCCCGACGACGGTGCGACATACCACTGGTTCTCGTTGCCGATCGCGGCCGAGTCGGGACCGTAGAAAACGGGTTGCCCATTCCTCGTCACGCGGAGCTTCACGCCGGTCGCAGATGAGCCCTGCGCCAGCGTCAGCAGGTCGCTTCGGTTCGTGACGTCGGTCAGATCGGTCAGCGTCACGAATACGTTCGAGCCTGCCTTGCAGGACAGTCCGATGTTGAAGCCCGTATCGCCCGCCGTGGAGCCGACACCATTCAGCTTGCCGCTGCTGACCGGAGGCATCGGTACGCGGACATCCGTCGTCGTCACGTCGCAGCTCTTTTTCATCGGCTCGATCGTTGAGCCAGAGCTGGTCCAAGTAATGGCGTGGTACCCCGCCGTACCGCTTCCAGGCCACCGCCTCCGGAAATCAAAGTCCAGCATGCGGAAAGCTGCCGACGGTAGTTTGGCGCTGTAGATTTTGTCGCTGAGCTTGATCATTTCATACTTGATCCTGATCGTGCCCGTGATGTTGGTGGGCGCGGGAATCGGTACCCCCCATTTCTGCGGGTTCAGGGGTACGACTTGGCCTGTCTCCAGGTTTGTCACGCGAAAGCCGATCCATTCAAGTATCGGATGCAGTGACCAGAAGCCGCCCCATCGCCCGACGTCCGGGAACTGGGAGGGGTAGGTCGCCTGGCTCAGGACCAAAATTTCGTACCCGCCGTCCCCGCCGTTGCCCGCCTTGTTCGGGGGGCAAGAATAGGGAATGTTCACAACCAAAGTTGCAATGACGGCGCCGTCCGGTGTTTGGGGCGGGACGACGACTTTCGGGAAATCGATGTACGTAAAGCCGCCTTTAATCTCGTTACTCGGGATATCGCCTGACGTGACACAGACGAGCGGGGCCGCATGGGCGAAATTGATCGTGCCCAGCCAGGCAATGCCGAGGCTCAACGAGTACTTCAATATTCGAGCGATAAATCTGTTTTCAATCGAAATCATTTGCACCTCTTATGGCCGGCCCGACCGATTCCACGGTGAATATTCCGCTGTAAAGCGAGTGGCAAGGCCGCAGAAAAAGCTTTTCATGCAGAAGTCGCGGTTCAGTGAAGAGCAGGCGATCGGGGTGTTTGCGTTGCTTCGCGCGACTTCGATCGCCGCCGCGTAGGGCGGCAAGCGCTTTCCGTCGCCGATGACGCTGGCGCGCATGGATGGTTGCCCGCGCATCGATCGATGGATGTCCGATGCGCGGGCGTGCGCATGACGCGCGGGGGGTTACTGATACATGATCGAGTACATCACCGACGTGTTTACCGTACCCTGGCCGGCGGGGCCGCCCGTTGCGACGTACTGCGCGTAGTACGGCAGCGTCGCGGCGCCGTTCACCAGCGCGACCGCCGTCGAGTTTTCGTCTGCCTTGCCGAGCCCGATGTTGCTTTGGTCAGCGCCGTTGAGCAGGCCGACTTCGACGTTCTTCGCCGTGCCCGATGCGTTGAGCAACTGGCCGGTAGTCGAGTTGACCGTCGTGCCCGGCTCGAAGTGCGTGTAGACGTTGCCGGTGGCCGGCGAGCAGTTTTTCAGGCCGATATTGAACGGCGTGCGGCCCGCGGTGGACCCGCCGGACGCGAGCGACGACGTCGAAACCTTCGGCAGGCCAACCGAGAAATCCTTGCCGCCGGTGCCGTTGCCGTCGATCGTGCAGGTCTGCGTACCGATCTTGCCGGTGATCGTGATGGTGCCGTCGGTGGCGTGCGAAACGGCCGGCAGTGCTGCCGCGGCAGCCACGGTCAGGGCGGCGATGCTGGAGAGTGCGAATTTCATGTCAATTCCTCTGGTACTAGGTAGATAAACGGACTCCGCCGTCGCGCCGTCCGCATGCCGTGACCGGCGATACGGATGACGCGCGGTTTCGTCCAACAGTGGCCTCCCGATGCAACCCGTTCGGATTGCTGAGCAGAAGCCTGTTGAAGCCACCGGCTGAGCCGGTGGCCGCCGGGGAGGCGTGCAGGTCGTTTGCGACAGGCCGGACAACCTGACGCTTCCCCGAAAGACGGTGACGCCGGGCGCATTGGCCGGAACGAGCACGTTGCCGAATGAAAACGAATACCGATCGATATTCGCCTCGTCCGGAACGATGCGTGCGGCCCGATGTGCGCACGAAATGTCGACTCGCGTGCCGCAATCGCTGTGGCGAATCCACGCGCCAGGCGTGCGGATGGATTCGCTGTATCGATGCGGCGAGTCGAGTTCATCTGAAAAATCTCCCGTTCCTGGACACTTAGCGCTGTGTCGTCGTGTCGTGATGTGCATTGGCGTGCGACTCGGCATTGCCCGGTGTCGGCGAGCTGCGCTGACTGTCGGTTTTGGGTACGCTGTAATCGCAGATCGCGTCGGCGCGCGTATACACATCGCTGCCGCGTTGCTTGGTCGGCAGGTGATAGGTGAACTGGCAGGATTCCGTCGCGCGATTGCCCCATTTCGCGGTCAACGTGCCGGACTCGTTCAGTCCGCGAACGAACAGGTTGCCGCCTTGTCCGAGCGTGCCGACCATCTGGCCGTGTTCGTCCAGCACGCTGGCGCCGAACGGCAACGCGCCGCCGTTCGGCTGACGCACCGTGAGCAACGCCGCGCGCCCGCTGACGGTCGCGAACCTGATCTTCACGATCGAGTTCGCGCGCGGCGCGATCTGCTGGCTCGTCGACAGCATTTCGACGTCCAGCGGAATGCCCTTCGGATCGAGTTCGACCGTATTCATCTGGTACGGCGTCAGATACGGCAGTACCGCATAACCGCGCCGGTCGATCCGGACGTCCGCGCCGCTCGTGATGCGCGCGCCGACGGCGTCCTTCGCCTCGACGATCGCGGCTGTTTCACCGAGGTCGTTGGCCAGCGTGACGCCGCCCGCATGACCGACAAGCGCGCCCGATACGCCGGCGGACACGCTCGAGTAGCCGCTGCCGCCGCTCGCGCTGCCCGACAGGGTCGCGAACGGGCTGCGATACTGCGCGTTGCCGCCGCCGGAGGTCGTGCCGCCGCCGGTGGCGGCATTCACGCTGTACGAGAACGCATTGGTCGCGCCCGCGGTGCCGCTCAGCGACATCTGGCCCAGCGTGCCGCCCTGGTTGTCGTGCGTGACGCTCGTGCTCAGCGTCGGTGCGTACGACCCGCGGCCGAGCGGGAGCGTGACGTTCGCGTACACCTGGTTGTTCAACCGGCCGGTGTAGCCGTCGCGCTGCCGCGAGACCGACAGGTTGTAGCTCAGGTTGAGACGGCCCACGCGGAGGTTGTTGTTGTAGCCGAGCTGGAACTGCGTGGTGGTGCCCTGACGATTCCAGTAGCTGGCCGTCGAACCCACCGCGAACAGGCTGCCGCGCCCTTCGCCGAGCGTCTGGTTCAGCGTGAGCTGGACCTGGTTGCGTTGCCGGTACGCGTCGTTCGGATCCGCGCCTGCGGCTGCCTGCTCGCGGGCGTACATCGCATCGCGCATCGTCCAGTAGCCGCGCGACGAGTAGCGATACGCGGCAACCGCGATGTTCGTGCCGGTCGGCTCCAGGAACTTGCTGTAGCTCAAGCGCACGCTCTGACCGCTCGTCGCCGATACGCCGGGGATGCGCGCGCTGGCGTGCGTGACGTCGACGGCGAGTGCGCCCACCGGCGTGTTGAACGCCGCGCCGACCAGCCCGGCCAGATAGCTTTCCGCGACGATTGCGCCGACATAGCCGGTCAGCAGGTTGTTGATACCGCGCTGATACGTGGCCTGTGCGAAGTTCGGGTGACGGTTGAGCTGGGGCTCGCGCATCTGGCCCACCGCGATCCTGTAACGCTTGATGCCCGGGCGCAACGATTGCACGACCGACGCGTACGGCACGGTGAAGCTGTGTTTCCTGCCGTCGGCTTCGGTCACGGTGACGAGCAGGTTGCCGCCGTAGCCGGTCGGGTACAGATCGTCGATCTGGAACGGACCCGGCGCGACGTTCGTTTCGTAGAGCACGTTGCCGTTCTGCGACACCTTGACGTGCGCGTTGCTCGACGCGACGCCGCGAACCACCGGTGCATAGCCGCGCATCGAATCGGGCAGCATCCGGTCGTCCGTCTCGAGCGTGGCGCCGCGCATGCCGACGCTGTCGAACAGCGTGCCGTCGGTATAGGTCTCGCCGAGCTTCAGCTGGCTGCGCCAGGCCGGCAGGTCGCGCTGCACATATGTGTTGAGGCTCTGGTAGCGGTTGTCGCCCTGCGATTGGGCCGTATAGGTACCGTCGTGGCGGAAATGCCAGTTCCCGACGTTGACGCCCGTGTTCAGGCCCAGGTATGCCTGGGTGCTCTCATAGCCTGACGCGGTGTTGCGGAACACGTTCGCGTTGTACTTGACGGTCGCGCTCGGCACGCCGCTGTCCCACAGTTCCGGACTGACGTAGCCGCGCGGGTTGCGCAGCAGCGCCGCCTGCGGAATGCTCACGTTCAGGCGCAGGTCGGCCATGTCGAATTCGTACGTCGCGTCGGCAACGAGCTTCTCGATGTCCGTGCATTCGCCCGCCTGCACGCGCACCAGTTCGGCGCGCGCGGCGTCGGTGAGTGCCTGGTCGTCGAAGCCGAGCCTGGAGACCAGCGTGCGATCGAAGCACGGCTTTGCATTGACCGATCCGCTTTCCGCGGCGAAATTCACGGTCGAGCGGCCGTTCCACTGCCCGTTGACGTAGAGATCGACCACATAGTCGCCGGGCGTGACCGGATTGCCTTTCGCAAAGCGGTCGAGATCAAGTCGCTGCCCGCGCGGCTTCATCATCAACGTGTCGTTGAAGTGAACCTGCGCGACCTCGAAACGGGCCGCCGGCTCGACGGTGGCGTCGGCCGCGGCCGCATCGACAGCCCAGCCGCCGAGTGCCGCCATGACGAACAGGCAGCTCGGCCTGAGCTTGAAATGTGTGGTGGCCTCCGACGGCCAAATTTGATGATTCGCTCGCATGAGTTCAACGTTTTGATGCCGCATCGTCATAGTGCGAGCGACGGTGTGCCCTCGTCGGTGCGATCACTGCACCGACGATCCGACACGGGATGGAGTCAGGTACGGACGAAGACTTCAGCGCGCCGCTTTTGGCGCGTAGGTGCCCTTGACGCCCGCGCCGTAGTCGTCGAGGAACGTGTAGTCGACTTCGATCGGCCCGGCAGGCTGCGACGGCACGTTGCCGACGTCGAAGCGCTCGGTGGCCCCGGGCTTGACCATGCCGCCCACCGCGTTGGTCCAGGTCGTGGCGCCGGACTTGACGGTCAGCTGGGTGAACGTCACGTGGTAAGGCGTCGGATTCCTGGCTTCCAGCGCGTAGCCGCCGCCGGCCTTCGGCGCGAAGTTCCAGGTCACCTTTTCGGCGGATTCGTCGGCCACGCCCTGCAGCGCGGCGGGACGGAAGAACAGCTTGATGCGCGAACGGAACGCGAGCTGCAGCAGGTTCGGTGAATCAGGGTCGTCGGCCGCCTGCGGCGGGACGTCGAGCACGTTCAGCCAGTACAGCGTTTCCTTGTCCTGTGCGAGCGGTTCCCTCGTGTAGATCAGTCGCAGGCTTTGCCCCTTCTTCGGATCGAGGCGGAACAGCGGAGGTGTCAGCATGAACGGCACCTTCGAGTCGTCCGGCAGCGCGCTGGGGTTGCCGTCGTCGATCCACGCCTGCACGAGCGACGGCCTGTCGCCCTCGTTGGTCAGCTTGACCGTGACTTCGCGCTCCTTTTCCGGATACACAACGCGTGTGCCGCCGATCACCACGCTTGCCTCCGCCGCACCCGCGCCGGCCAGCGACGCGATCAGCATCGCGGCACCCATACGCGAGCGCCAGTTCATTGGCATCCCCATCGTCGATTTCTCCTTCTCGATTGACAAACATGTACCCCGTCTGCCGGGGGAGGCGGCCCGTGCCACCATTGCTTCAAGTGCCCGGGCCGCGGGTCGGGAGGCCGGTTTACTGGTACGAGACCGAATACATGACCGACGTGTTGACCGAGCCGGCGGTCGATGCGCCACCCGTTGCGACGTACTGCGCGTAGTAGTCGAGGGTTGCCGCGCCGCCCGCGATCGGGACGGTTTGCGAGTTCTGCTGCGTCTGGACTGCGCCGAGCTTGATGATGCTGGCGTCCTTGTTCAGCAGGCCGACCTCGACGTTCGTCGCCGTGCCCGTGGCGTTCTTCAGCTGGCCGGTCGTTGCGTTGACCGTGAGGCCCGGCTCGAAGTACACCGATGCGTTGCCCGAGTTCGGCGAGCAGTTCGACAGCGCGATTCGGAACGGCTTGCGGCCGGCGGTCGCGCCGGACGTGGCGAGTGCCGACGTCGACACGTTGGGCAGCGTCACCGTGAAGTCCTTGCCGCCGCCATCGCCGGAGATGTTGCAGGTCTGCGCGGTGATCTCGCCGGTGATCGTGATCGTGCCGTCGGCTGCCTGGGCCGATGAAGCGACGGCGAGGAGACCCGCTGTTGCCATCAGAATGGAAAGTGCTTTTTTGGACATGTAAGTACCTGTTGGTAAGGGGCTTGCGTCGAAAGACGACGCACCGACGTTTCCTTCGCGCTGACCAGGCCGGCGTTGCGATCGGGCGGTCGACAACAGCGCCAGGAAACAGAAAGCATTATTTCCAAGTAAGGCGGACGAAAGAATTGGACGATTTCTAAGTCGCTACTTGAAGGCGTAGGACAAGTACTGAATTTGTTTGAAGAATGGTTAAGCGCAGCGGGCGCCCGGCCGAGGCGTCGCGAAGCGGTAGCGGTGCAGGAGCGAGTCGGCGAGCAGTGTGGTCAGCCGGAGCGGCAGCGCTGGCGCGCTCGCCCGCATGTCAGGCGACGTGCCGGTCAGAAGGACGGCGAGTAGGCTGATATGGAATGCGAAATAATGAGCGGGGATCGCGTGCGCAAGTCCGATACCGGATCCGGCATCAGCCGGACCGGTTCGAGCGTATGCCCGCGAGTCAGCTCATGCGGCGCGCGGCCTTGCCTTCGTGCGTATCGACGATGCAGGCGGACGAGCCCGGCGAACGTGCGCGTTCGCCGTCGCGAACGTCATTGCAGGATCAGCTGCAGGTGCGCGTCGGCCTGCTCGGAGGGCGGTTTCTGAAACCCGCCCTTGGCGAAGCGGTGCCAGCGCCCGATCACGTAGCTGACGAGCAGGCTGGCGCGCGCGGCAGGATCGTAGTCGGCCGGCAACGCGAACGGCGCGGCACCATCCTGCGGCGCATTGGCCTCGGTGCGGGCGACCCGCAGGCACTGCTTGACGGTCGCCTCGATCCGGTCGAGCAGCTGGTTCACGCGTTCGGTGAGCCGCTCGTCCTCGCCGACCAGCGCCTCGCCGGTCAGCACGCGCGTCATGCCGGGGTTCTTCGCGGCGAAGTTGAGCATCGTCAGCGCGATCGTGCGGGCCTGCTGCACGCCGTTCGGCTCCTTCGCGACGATCTGGTTGACGAGCCCGAACAGGGCCTGCTCGATGAACTCGATCAGCCCTTCGTACATCTTCGCCTTGCTGGTGAAATGCCGGTACAGCGCGGCTTCCGACACGTCGAGCCGCGCCGCGAGCGCGGCGGTCGTGATTTTCTCGGGCTTGGGTGCCTCGAGCATCGCGGCGAGCGTCTGCAGGATCATCACGCGCCGCTCGCCCGGCTTCGGGCGCGGGCGGGTGGGTGTGGCCTGGCTTTCCGTTACGGCATGGTCCTGCGGGTAAGTCGGCTGCATTTCTGTCGCCCCGATCGTGTGCCCAGTCGGAGCGATTTTAACGAACGAATGCGTTGATCGACATAGTGCGGGCGACCGGTGGTCGGTAAATGGCCGGGCAGGTGGCCCGTGATCCACACCGTACCGATGCCGAGACGCTTGTAGCGCTTCAGGTGGCCGCGCGTATCCTCGACGAGGATCGCGTCGGCCATGCGCGCGTTCGCGGCGCGCAGCGTCCGGCGCAGCATCGTGTGATCGGGCTTCGCGCGCCACGTGCGGCGGTCGCGCATGTGCTCGATCGCGATCACGCGCTCGAACAGCCGCTCGATCCGCAACTCGCGCAGCACCGCGCGCGCGTAGTTCTCCGGCGCGTTGGTCAGCACGAACTTGCGCCCGGGGAGCGCGGCGACGATGCGTGCCAGCCCGCGTTCGGCGCGCAGCATCGCGGGCAGGTCGGAAAACGTATGGACCGCGCGCAGGAAGTCGTGCGGGTCGATCGGGTGATGGCGCGTGAGGCCGAGGAGTGCGGCGCCGTAGCGCTCGGTGTAGCCGTTGCGCAGGCGGTCGGCTTCGGCGCGCTCGACCTGCAGCGCGTCGATGATGTACTGCGTCATCGCGCGGTTGATCTCGGGAAAGATCGCGTGCGATGCGTGGTGAAGGGTGTTGTCGAGATCGAACAGCCACACCGGCGCGCCGGCGCGGGGCCGGCTGCGCGACACGCGCCGGCGCCGCAGCCGGGCCGGCAAGTCGGGTGTGGCGGTCTTGCTGCGTGGTCTCAATGCGAACGGATCATCGTGCCGAACGGCTGCTCGGTCAGGATTTCCAGCAGCACCGAGTGCTCGATCCGGCCGTCGACGATGTGCACCGACTTCACGCCGCTCTTCGCGGCGTCGAGCGCCGACGAGATCTTCGGCAGCATGCCGCCGGAGATCGTGCCGTCTTCGAACAGCGCGTCGATCTCGCGCGCGGAGAGATCGGTCAGCAGGTTGCCGTCCTTGTCCATCACGCCCGGGATGTTGGTCATCATCAGCAGCTTCTCGGCGTTCAGCACGGTGGCGAGCTTGCCCGCGACGAGGTCGGCGTTGATGTTGTACGACAGGCCGTCTTCGCCGAAGCCGATCGGCGAGATCACCGGGATGAATGCGTCGTCCTGCAGCGCCTTCACGACCGCCGGGTTGATCGCCTCGACTTCGCCGACCTGGCCGATGTCGATGTACTGGCCCGGGTTGTCGCGATCCGGCATCAGCAGCTTGCGCGCGTGGATCAGGCCGCCGTCCTTGCCCGTCAGGCCCACCGCGTGGCCGCCGAAGTGGTTGATCAGCATCACGATGTCTTGCTGCACTTCGCCGCCCAGCACCCATTCGACGACTTCCATCGTCTCTTCGTCGGTGACGCGCATGCCCTGGATGAAGGTGCCGGCCTTGCCGATCTTCTTCAGTGCGTGATCGATCTGCGGACCGCCGCCGTGGACGATCACCGGGTTGATGCCGACCAGTTTCAGCAGGATCACGTCGCGCGCGAAGCCTTGCTTGAGCCGCTCTTCCGTCATCGCGTTGCCGCCGTATTTGATGACCACGGTCTTGCCGTGGTAACGGCGGATGTACGGCAGTGCCTCGGCGAGGATTTCTGCTTTCAGCGTCGGGGCGATCTGCGAGAGGTCGATGGGCTCGGACATGGCGGCGGCTCTGGCTGGGAACGGTTGAAACACGGCGAATTGTACAGGAGTGGCGCAGCGCAGCATCGGGTTTTTGGACGGGCCGGAACACCGGCGGCGCGAGGGGGCACAGCGCGCGGCGGCCCGCCGGCTATGGCGCGGCGCGATGCCGGGCGCGATACGGGCAGCGGTGCGCGGGCGTCGGCGGAGGGGCGGTTCGCGAGCGTTCGCGATGGCCATCGGCCGAATGGCCGGCGTGCAAAATCCGCTCGCCGCGCTATGCTTGTCGCGTAGGGCGGCTTCCCGCCCGCTTCCGCGCTTTCGCCATGACCGATTCCGCCGCCGACGCCCGTTCCGCCCCGCGCCGCGCGCGCTGCCCGCACTGCGGCCGCAGCTTCGACTGCGGCGCCCGCACGCAGCCGTTCGAATGCTGG
>NZ_JAAGPO010000213.1:0-16704 GCF_017104825.1 Burkholderia sp. Ac-20345
TCGCGTGCTCGACTGCCGCGAGACGGCGGGCGGCCACGTTGCCCGCACGGCGCGCGGCGAAGTGCGCGCGGACGTGCTCGTGCTGGCCTGCAACGCGTATGTCGACCGGCTCGATCGCGACCTCGCGCGCCGGCTGCTGCCGGTCGGCACGTACCAGGTCGCGACCGCGCCGCTCGCGCCCGACGTCGCCCGTTCGCTGCTGCCGCAGAACAGTTGCGTGATCGACAACCAGTTCGTGCCCGACTATTTCCGCCTGAGCCCCGACAACCGGCTGCTGTTCGGCGGCGGCTGCACGTATCTCGGCGGCATTCCGGCCGATATCGCGGCGGCGACGCGCCCGCACCTCGAGCGCGTGTTCCCGCAACTGGCCGGCGTGCCGCTCGATTACGCGTGGGGCGGCCATATCGACATCAGCATGCGCCGCACGCCGGACATCGGCCGCCACGGGCAGCGTTTCTGGCTGCAGGGGTTCTCGGGGCACGGCGTGCTGCCGACGCTCGCGGGCGCGCGCGCGGTGGCCGACGCGGTGCTCGGCGACGAACGCCTGCTCGCGCAGTACCAGCGCATCCGCAACCCGCGCTTCCCCGGCGGCGACCGGCTCGCCGCGCCGCTGGAAGCGATCGGCAAGGCCTGGTACCGTTTGCGCGATACCGTTTGACTGCACCGGAACCCACCATGAATGAACAGGAAGAGATAGAAAGCCTGGCGATCCTGATCCGCGACCTGCGCAAGCATCGCAAGGTCACGCTCAACGATCTCGCGGAACGGATCGGCCGCTCGGTCGGCTTTCTGTCGCAGGTCGAGCGCGGGCTGTCGCGCCCGACGGTGGCGGATCTCACCGCGATCGGCGAGGCGCTTGGCGTGCCGACCACCTATTTCTACAGCCTGAGCAAGCCGCGCAGCGTGCCGTGGGTGACGCGGCCCGACGAGCGGCGCACCGTGTATTACGCGGCCGGCATTACCGACATCCTCGTGTCGCCGAACATGCGCTCGCGCTTCTCGATCCTCGAAAGCCATCTGGCGCCGGGCGCGAGCAGCGGCGAGCGGCCCGTCGACGACAGCGACGAGCAGGGCGGCTTCGTGCTCGAAGGAGAGCTGACGATCTGGATCGACGGCGACGATACACCCATCACGCTTGGCCCGAACGACGCATTCCAGCTTCCGGCACACAAGCGGTTCCGTTACGCCAACCTGACTGACACGCCGACGCGCGTGATCTGGGTATTCACCTGAGTTGTCGGCGGGGCGGGCGGTGTTGCAGGCCGCCGCGCCACGCAGCCTGTTTGCAGTACTGATTTAAATGCGGCGATCGTTTTCGAGTGTGCCGCGTGAATCCGGTTCGCCGCGCTGCGGCACCGCCATACAAGACATGGAAAGGATGAGACATGGCTGACGTCGTTCCCGCGCTGGTCGGTGAAGTCCGCGCATTCCGGCAGGCGCACCCCGAGATTCGTTATGTCGACCTGATCTGCCTCGACCTGCCCGGACATTTCTACGGCAAGCGCTACCCGATCGATGCGCTCGAGAAGGTGGCGGCCGGCTCGCTGCTGAAGCTGCCGCAGAACTGCATCCTGCTCGGCACGCAGGGCGGGCTCTACAAGATCGGCGACTACTGTTTCAACGACGGCGATCCAGACGCCGTGCGCCGGCTGATCCCCGGCACGCTGAAGCCCGTGACCTGGGAGAAGCAGCCGCTCGGCCAGATGCTGATCACGACGGACGGCACCGACGCGCCGGTCGAGTTCGAGCCGCGCGAGGTGCTCGCGCGGGTGCTGAAGCGGCTCGCGCGGCGCGGCATCCGGCCGGTCGTCGCGTTCGAGCTCGAGTTCTACCTGTTCGACGCGCAGCTCGAAGAGGGGATGCCGAAGTATCCGCGCGACCGCCTGTCCGATGATCGCGACGATCAGCCGAACATGCATATCGAGCGGCTGTCGCGCTTCTCCGACGTGCTGCACGAGATGGTCGACGTTGCGTGCAAGCAGGGTGTCGATGCGACCGTGATCACCGCCGAGCTCGGGCCGGGCCAGTTCGAGATCAACTTCGGCCACTGCGACGACGGGCTGCGCGCGGCCGACTGGTCGGCGATGTTCTGCCGCAGCACGCGCGGCGTCGCGTTGCAGCACGGCTATCGCGCGAGCTTCATGGGCAAGCCGTACCTGCATGCGCCGGGTAGCGGGATGCACGTGCACGTGAGCCTCTACGACGATGCAGGGCGCAACCTGCTCGCGGCGGACGGGCAGCGGCCGCTGCGGCACGCGGTGGCCGGATGCCTCGCGCTGCTGCCGCACTGCATGCCCGTGTTCGCGCCGAATCACAACGCGTTCCGGCGTTACGGATCGATGGTGAATGCGGCGAGCCGGGCGAGCTGGGGCTTCGAGGATCGCGATGCGTGCATCCGGATTCCCGAATCGGATGCGCGCAACCTGCGGATCGAGCACCGGCTCGCGAGTGCGGACGCGAACCCCTACCTCGTGCTCGCGGCGATTCTCACCGGGATGGAGCACGGGCTCGACGCGAAGCTCGAGCCGATCGCGCCGCTCAACGAGGATCGCGGCAGCGGGATCGATTTTCCGAAGGAGATGCTGTCGGCCGTTGCGGCGATGCAGGATCATGCGGCCGTGCGCGAAGGGCTCGGCGGCGAGTTCGTGATGGTGTATTGCGAGAACAAGCGGCAGGAGGAGCTGGATTTTCGCAATGAAATCGGGGCGCGTGAGTATCGGTGGTTCTTGTGATCGACTGACCGACCGGCACTCGCCGCGCGCGGCGCCGGACAAAGAGCCGGCGCGATGACCGGTATCACGCCGGCCGCATGCGCGGCCGGCGCGTAGCGCGAACGCGCATCGCACGCCGCACGCCGCACGCCGCTCTGCGCGTGCGCTCACACTTCGTTCGACCACGCGCCGGTCAGCCGGCCGCCGCGGCCCGTATCGTCCATGCACGCCCCTTCCGGGGCGCGTTCACTTTCGGACGAATAGGCAACATTCTCATAATTTCGAGTCTTATCGGCGCGGCACGTGCCGACTATAGTTTTCCGGTTTCCCCCCGCCCTTTGCCGCGCGTTCGGCGATGCGAGCTTTCGCATCGATGCATCGCGCGCGCAAGCGTCGCGGGTTCGTCCAGTGCGTTCGTGCCGTGACGGCATGCCTGCGACCAGCCGGATGCGTCGTCCGGCCTGATGCTGCCGGCTGTCGAACCCGGTTCCCCACAGAATAGGTCAGACAGAATGACAGATATCACCATCAACGGTCAGCGGCATCAGTTCGCTGGCGATCCCGACATGCCGCTGCTCTGGTACCTGCGCGACGAACTCGGGCTGACGGGAACGAAATTCGGCTGCGGCATGGCGCTGTGCGGCGCGTGCACGGTTCATGTCGAAGGCCAGCCGATGCGCGCGTGCGTGACGCCGATCGGTACGCTCGCCGGCCGCAGCGTCACGACGATCGAGGCCGCACACGAGAAGAAGGTCGGCCAGGCCGTGCAGAAGGCATGGATCGACGAACAGGTGCCGCAGTGCGGCTATTGCCAGTCCGGGCAGGTGATGTCGGCGGTCGCGCTGCTGACCGTGAAACCCGCTCCGACGGATGCCGACATCGATGCCGCGATGAGCGGGAACATCTGTCGCTGTGCGACCTATCAGCGGATCCGCGTCGCGATCCACAAAGCCGCGGAGAACCTCAAGGCATGAGCCAGTCCACACGTTCCCGGCAATCGGCCGGCACGCCGGAATCCGCAGACGGCATCGCATCGGCTTCGCGCCGCAAGTTTCTCGGCAACATGGCCGCGCTCACGCTCGCGGTCGGTTTCAGCGGCGAGATCGCGCTCGCCAAATCGGTCACGCCCGCAACTGCAGGCGTGTCGTTCGAGCCGAACGCCTTCATTCGCATCGGCGCCGACGGCATCGTCAGCGTCGTGTCCGAGTACCTCGAAATGGGGCAGGGCACGTTCACCGGCATCGCGACGCTCGCGGCGGACGAACTCGACGTCGGTCTCGACAAGGTGCGGGTCGTGGCGGCACAGGCCGATGCGACGCGCTACGTGAACCCGATGTTCGCGAAGATGGGCTGGAAGATCCAGGCGACGGGCGGCAGTACCGCGATGGCCGGCTCGTGGACGGTGATGCGCGAAGCGGCCGCCACCGCGCGCGCGATGCTGCTGTCGGCCGCCGCACGGAAGTGGAAGGTCGATCCGGCGTCGCTGCGCATCGAGGACGGCGTGGTCGTTCACGCCGCATCGGGCCGCCGCGCAGGCTTCGGCCAGTTCGCCGCCGATGCGGCGCGCGAGCCGGTGCCGTCGAAGGTGGCCGTCAAGCAGCGGGCCGACTTCAAGCTGATCGGCAAACGCGACACGCGGCGTGTCGATATTCCCGCGAAGGTCAACGGTTCGGCGATCTATACGCAGGACGTGAAGCTGCCCGGCATGCTGGTCGCGGTGATCGCCCATCCGCCGCGCATGTGGGGCAAGGTCCGTCACGTCGACGCGAGCAAGGCGAAGGCGATTCCCGGCGTGGTTGCAGTTGTCCAGGTGCCGGGCGACGACAACGTGCAGGGCGGTGTCGCGGTGCTGGCGCGCAATACGTGGGTGGCGCGCCAGGGGCGCGATGCATTGAAAATCACGTGGGACGATACGCACGCGCTGGCGATCGGTTCCGCCGACATCTCGAAGCAGTACCGGGCCGCGCTCGACAAGCCGGGCGTGGTCGCGGTGACGCGCGGCAACGTGGCGAGCGAAGCGCCGTCCGGCGGCAAGTTCATCGACGCGACCTACGAGCAGCCGTATCTGTCGCACGCGCCGATGGAGCCGCTGAATTGCGTCGTGTGGTTGCATGCGGATCGCTGCGAGATCTGGAACGGCGAGCAGTGGCATACCGGCGACCAGGTCATCGTCGCGAAGGAAGTCGGCCTCAAGCCGGAGCAGGTGACGATCAACCAGCTGTACGCGGGTGGCAGCTTCGGCCGCCGCGCGAACCCGGTCGGCGACTACGTGTGCGAGGCCGCGCGAATCGCCCGCGCTGCGCGTGCGCAAGGGATCGACGCACCGGTCAAGCTCGTGTGGATGCGCGAGGACGACATGCGCGCCGGCTTCTACCGGCCGGCGACCCTGCACCGGGTCCGGCTCGCCGTGGACAAGGGCGGGAACCTCGTGTCGTGGAACCAGGACGTGGTGGGGCAGAGCTTCTTTGCGCCGCTTCCGTCGGGCGTCGATCCGACGCTCGTCGAAGGGTCCGCCGACATTCCGTACGAGATCCCGAACTTCAAGGTGACGCAGCACATCCAGACGTTCGCCGTGAAGACGCAATGGATGCGCTCGGTCGGCCATACGCACGCGGCGTTCGTCGGTGAAACGCTGATGGACGAGGCCGCGCATGCGGCCGGCAAGGATCCGTACGCGTTCCGCCGTGCGTTGCTCGCGAAGATGCCGCGGCATCGCGGGGTACTCGATCTGGTCGCGCAGAAGGCTGGCTGGTCGACGCCGCTGCGTGCCGGTGCGCCCGGCACGAAGCGCGGACGAGGGATCGCGCTGCAATTCGCGTTCGGCACGTATGTGGCGCAGGTCGCGGAAGTCACGGTGCTACAGGACGGCACGTTCACGATCGATCGCATCGTTTGCGCGGTCGATTGCGGCACCGTCGTGAATCCCGACGTGGTCGCGTCGCAGGTGGAAGGCGGGATCGGTTTCGGCCTCACGTTCCTGCGCGCCGAGATCACGCTGGAGAACGGGCGTGTGCAGCAAGGCAACTTCAACGACTATCCGGTACTGCGCATGAACGGCATGCCGCACGTCGAAGTGCACGTCGTGCCGTCGCAGGAGCCGCCGAGCGGTATCGGCGAACCCGGCGTGCCGCCGGCCGCGCCGGCTGTCGCGAATGCGCTGACGGCCGCAACCGGCACCACGTTCCGGTCGTTGCCGATGCGTGACACGCTGCGTCCGGCCTGACCGTTCGCGTTCCTATCGAATTCAAGAGAAGCATCCATCGTGAAATTTCGTCGAGTCATCGGCTATGCCGTTGCGGCTGTCGTCGTGGTCGCGGCCGGTGTGGCCGGTCGCGCGTGGCTGCCCCCCGCCGGCACCGAACCCCAACCGCCGGTCGCCGGCACGCCGGCAGACCTGCCTGCGACCATCGCGCGCGGCGAGTATCTGGCGAAAGCCGCCGATTGCGTCGCGTGCCATACGGCCGTGGGCGGCACGCCTTATGCCGGTGGCAGGCCGTTCAAGCTGCCGTTCGGGCAGCTGTATTCCACCAACATCACGCCGGACAAGGCAACCGGCATCGGCAACTGGTCGGCCGACGCGTTCGTTCGCGCGGTGCGCGAAGGCGTGGGCTCGCACGGCAATCTGTATCCGGCGATGCCGTATACGTCGTATGCCGAAATGAGTCGTGACGACGTGCTGGCGATCCGGCAGTACCTGATGACGCTCGAACCGGTTCGTCAGGCGCCGCCCGAAAACGAACTGTCGTTCCCGTTCAACCAGCGCTGGGGCCTAGCCGCGTGGAACGCAGTGTTCTTCCGCGGGCAGCGCTTCGCACCGGATCCGAAGCAGAGCGTGGAGTGGAATCGCGGCGCCTATCTGGCCGGCGCGCTCGGCCATTGCGGCGAATGCCATACGCCGCGCAACGTCGGCTTCGCGATGAAGTCGCGCGACTATCTGTCGGGTGCCGACATCGAAGGCTGGAAGGCCTACAACACAACGTCCGATCAGGCATACGGCCTCGGCTCGTGGACCGACGAACAGATTGCGCAGTACCTGTCGCGCGGCTATGCGCCGGGACGCAGCTCGGCTGCCGGCCCGATGGCGGACGTGGTCGAGCATAGTCTGCAGTACCTGACGCAGAACGACATCGCGTCGATGGTCGTCTATCTGCGCAGCGTGAGTCCGGCCACGGGCGGGCAGACAGGCAAGATCGAACTCGATCCGTCCGCCGCGCGTGCGTCGAACGCGGTGCTGCCGGGCGCGGCGTCGCTGCCGCAGGCGCTCGAACGTGGCCAGCGGCTCTTTGCCGGCGACTGCGCGGGCTGTCACCAGTGGAACGGTGCCGGTCGGCAGAGCGAATATGCATCGCTCGTCGGCGCGCATGCGGTCAACGACCCGTCCGGCGCGGCACTCGTCCAGGTGCTGCTGCACGGCACCAGCCTGACCGTCGGCGGCCGCACGCAACAGATGCCGGGTTTCGGTGCTGCTTACAGCGACGCCGATATCGCGGCGGTCGCGAACTTCGTGCTGAGTCACTTCGGCTCGAAGCAGGGCGTGGTCACTGTCGAGCAGGTCGGCAAGGCGCGTGCGCAATGACGGTCGGGCATATGCGGGAACCAGCCCGGCTTTACGAGACCTGAACGATTGAGTCAGGACGATCCGGGCAGTCGTGTGCGGGGCATCGACCGGCACGACTTCCCGGCATGCCGCGCCATCCGCAGGGCCTATCGATCCCGAAGCGATGGCATCGGCAGGCCCGCTCCCCACGCGCTCGCGAGCGCTTCGATCTCGGCGACCGGATCGGCCTGCTGGGCGGCTTCGTGCGTATCGTTGCCGAATAACCGGTGAGCGAACTCGCGTGCGCGTAGCGTGATCGCCGCGGTTTTCCGGCTGCGTCGCAGCGTGAACGACGCGAGCGCAGCGTCGAGGTTGCTGCCGTTGCCCTTTCCATGCTCGTCGAGGCAACGGGCGAGATGCCACGCGTCCTCGAGTGCCTGGCATGCGCCCTGTCCGGAGGTGGGGAGCGGCGCGTGCGCGGCATCGCCGATCAGCAGCACATTGCCGCGGTGCCATACATCGACCGGATCGAGATCGTGTACGCGGATCTTTGCGATGGTGCCCGGCGGCGTTGCGCGCATCACGTCCGCGATCGGTGCCGGCCACCCGTCGAAGAGCCGTTCCAGCAGCGGGCCGGGATCATCGGGCGCCGCATCGTCGCCGTCGTCGTTGTGGTCGTTATCGTCGATTGCGGCCTCGGCCCGGGCTGCTGCCCAGTACATGCGATGCCGGTCCAGCGCGACGATGCCGAATCGTTCGCGCTGGCCCCAGTAGTCGAATATCGATACTTCGTCGACCAGCGGTACATCGCTCTGCGCCACGCCGATCCAGTTGACGAATCCCTGATAGACGGGTGTGGCGCAGCCGACCACATGGCGTCGCGCGATGGAGTTCATGCGGCCGTCGGCGCCGATCACGAGATCGGGGGTGATTGCCATGCCGTTGTCGAAGCGAACGACCGCGCGGCCGTCGGTGCCGGTGTCGATCGCGGTTGCGCAGTGACCGAAGCAGACTTCGATGTCGTGCGCGGCGACATGCCGCGCCAGCACGGCCTGCAGGTCGCGCCGCAGGATCGAGCGTGTTGGAAACCCCATGTGGCGGTCGAGTTCGCCGATTTCGAAGCGCTTGAACGGGGTGCCGTCCCGGTCCATGCACCGCATCGCGCGCAGGTGGCCGCTGACCTCGACGATGTCCGGCAGGAGGCCGAGTTGCGCGAGCACGAAGCCGGCATTCGGCCATAGCACGACGCCGGCGCCCATCGTCGTCTCGGACGGCCTGCGTTCGTACAGCCGTATCCGGTGCCCCTGCCGGCCAAGCGCGAGCGCGGTGCTCATGCCGGCCACGCCGGCGCCGAGAATGGCGATATCCATGTTGATGCTCCCGTAGGTTCGTGCGCGCGCTCGCGTCGGCGCGGGTTCGTGCGTCGGCGGCCGCGCCTTGACTGGATTCGCATCGTAAATTACGGTCTCGAACGGGATAAGCCGTGAAAAACGGCGAGCTTTGATACCTGAAACG
This sequence comes from Burkholderia sp. Ac-20345, assembly GCF_017104825.1. Lineage (NCBI taxonomy): Bacteria > Pseudomonadati > Pseudomonadota > Betaproteobacteria > Burkholderiales > Burkholderiaceae > Burkholderia > Burkholderia sp. Ac-20345. The sequence continues at coordinate 8,764 of NZ_JAAGPO010000213.1, forward strand.
GGATAATGATGCGCAGCAAGCTGGATCTGAACGCGGTGCGCGTGTTCGTGTCGGTGGTCGACGAAGGCAGCTTTGCCGGCGCCGCGCGCGTGCTGTCGATACCCGGTTCCAACGTGAGCCGCCATGTGGCGCAACTGGAGTCGAGGCTCGGCGTGCGCCTGCTGGAGCGCAGTACGCGGCACCTGCGCATGACGGAGGCCGGGCGCCTGTTGCACGAGCGCGCGAAGCCGATGCTCGACGCACTGACGCTCGCCGAGTTCGAACTGACCTCGCAGCAAACGGAGTTGCGCGGCGTGCTGAAGCTCTGCGTGCCAGGCGAAATCGGGCCGCGCATGCTCGGGCCGATCGTCGCGGAATTCGCCGTCCGCCATCCGCGTGTCGAAATCGATTGCGATACCAGCCTCGCGGGCGTATCGACGTTGCGCGACGATATCGACCTGTCGATCATCGTCAATCGCGGCAAGCTGGACGACAGCGCGTTCGTCGTCAGGCCGCTCGTGAGCCTGCCGAGCGTCGTCGTGGCCGCGCCGTCGCTGATCGAGCGCGCGGGCATGCCGACCCGGACGGAGCAGCTCAGGCAGTTGCCGTGCATCACGACGCTGAGCACGCTGAAAGGGCAGCCGTGGCAGTTTGCCGACGGCGACGGGCGGATTCACAAGATTCCGGTCGCGAGCCGGTATCGCGTCAATAGCGGCGAGATGGCGGGGCTGGCGGCGGTGAACGGGATCGGCTTCGCGATTCTCGTCGAACGCGGTTGCGCGGCGGAACTGGCCGCCGGGCGGCTCGTGCGCGTGCCGCTGGAGATGGCGCCGGCGCCGCTCGAACTGCTGGCCGCCTATTCGAGCCGCAATTCGGTCAACGCGAAGATCCGCGAGTTGCTGCAGTTGATGCAGGCGCGTCTTGCGGCGGAGGGGGCGATGCCGTCATGACGATCGCTTCGGCAATGCGCGCCAGTAGCGTACTTCGTCGATTGGCGCACCGTCGATCTCGAACGTCTTGATGTCGTCTTCGGCGACGAAACCTTCGCGTTCATAGAACGCCCGTGCGCGACGGTTCTTGACCAGCACCCAGAGCGACACCCACGCATGGCCCATGTCGTGCAGTGCATGGCATGCATGGTCGACCAGCGCCGCGCCGACGCCTTGCCCGCAATGCGCCGGATGCAGATAGATCGCTTCGATTTCGCCCCAGGTGCGATCCTTGTCGGTGTCGCGTGTCGGACCATAGGCGATCCAGCCGGTCGGGCCGCTTTCCGCGAACGCGAGCGCGACACGCGGCCGTCTCGCGTCGAGCGCGTAGCGCCACGAAGCGGTGCGCTTGTCGACCGACAGGCCGGCGAGGAACGGTGCCGGCATGATGCCCGGATAGGTGGCCTGCCACGATGCGACGTGGATGGCGGCGATGGCCGGGGCATCGGCGGGTGTGGCAGGGCGGATGTCGATGTTCATCGTGTTCGGGGTCATGGGTACTCCGCCTGATCGGTTGCCGTGTGCCGCGCCGTCGCGCGCGGGATTCAATTCGCCGGATCCGGACTGCCTTCCATCGCGAAACTGTAGTGGATATCCACCTGTGATGCGTCGCCCGGTGCGTCGGCTTTCTTCAGCACGAATTCGAACGCCGGCTCGAACCAGCCGTCGCGCGGGACTTCTCCACCGAGGATCTCGACGTCATACCAGCCGTTGTCGATTTCAATCACGGGCCTGCCCGGTTCGCGGTAACGTGCGAGCAGTGCGCTGACCGTCGCGTCATTGAAGCGTTCGAGAATCCGCCACGTATAGAGCATGATCGAACGATGTTCGACGCGCAGCACGTACCCGCCTCGCCGATGCTGCAGGCGGCTTCCCGTCTTCAGCAATTCGGGTGTTGCGTCATCCAGTGTGAAGATGACCGTGTACGGATGGTTCTCGATGCCGGCCAGCGGAATGACGATCCCTTCCAGCACGGCGCGGTCGCCGCAGTCGCTCGTCGTGAACGCCGTCGCGACGTCGTCCGGCAACGCGTGCCGTTCCTTGAAGCGCTTCAGCAGCAGGAGATCGCCGACGAGAAAATAGTCGACCAGATCGTTGAGGACTTCGGAGAATTCATGTCGCATCGCCGCTCCTTTTGCGGTGCCGAAGCGGAAGGTTCGCAAGGGCATGAAGCGCCGCGCCGCGAATCGCTTCGCGGCGCGGCACGCGCGACGCCCTTAATCGCCGAGCTTCGACGTCACGCAACCCGTGCTGGTGCACTCGCGTTCACGCTCGCGCAGGAACGACAGCCGCGACTGCGTCATGTCGGTCGCGCACTGGAGATCCACGAGGTAACCGTTGTTGCGCGTCTCGCTGCACTGCGCGTCGCGTTGCTTCAGCCACGCGAGCTGGCCGGCCTTCAGCGTTGCCTGCTGATCGCTGCTCAGTTGTTTGCGCAGGCGGCCGTACTCGTCGTTGAGGTCACGGTCGGTCTGCGAGAACTGGGTGCTGCTGCAGTACACCTGGTCGAACGCGCTGTGCGGCTTCGCACAGCCGGCCGCGTGCGCGGCGAACGGAACGGCAAGCGCGAACAGGGCGCAGGATGCGAGCAGATTCTTCATTTTCATGGTGATGCTCCTGACTGGGTGAAAACCGTTGGCCCGATGGGCGTTATCGTTGTTTATTGCGGCACCGTGCACGCGTCGATCCCGCCCGCGATTGCAGTGGACAGCTTCTGGATCGTCTCGCGACGCGCAAGCCGTGCTTCCTCGTCCGGGTTGACGATCACGCCGGCCTCGACGAGCACCGCCGGAATCGGTGCGGTGCGCAGCACCACGAGATCGTCGAAGCGGTGGATGCCGAGTTGCGGGTCGATCAGCGGGCGATTCTCGCCGCGGATCGGCTGCGCGTGATACAGCGACGGCCGCTCGCCGGCCGCGACCAGCCGCTCGGCGATCGCCTTCGCGCAACGCAGGCTTTCCGCATAGTGCGGATTGCGTTCCGACACGAACACCGAGAAGCCGCGGAATTCGCGCTGCCGGCCCGCGTCGATGAACTGCTGCTGCATCGAGTCGTGGTGGATCGACACGAACAGGTTCGCGTCGGGCGCCTGCGTCGAACGCTGGTCGAGCGTGATCTCGCGGCCGTCGGCCGACGTGCGCAGCACGCGGTCGCCATGCGCGGAGAGTTTTTCGGCAACCGCCGCGGACAGGTCGAGGTTGTACAGGTATTCGACGCGGCCGCTCGCGCCGGTGGAGCCCGGGTGAGCCGGCGTGTGGCCGGTGTCGACGACGACGTAGCGCCCGGAGGCGGGCGCGGTGCCGGTGGTGGCCGCGGTGTCGGCCGCATGCAGCGCCGGCGGTGCGCCGAGTAGCGGGGCGCAGGCGAGCACGCGCGCGGCGGCACGCACGAACGGGCGAAGGCGTCGGATGGTTCGGTTCGTCATTGTTGTTGTCGAGGAGGGCATACGGCGCGTCGGACGGCGCGGCACCGTCGGCCTGCTCAATGCAGTCGGAATGTCGCGCGATTATAGCGGGTGGCGATGCCGCCGCAATGACGGATGATGACCGTCAGGCCAGCACGCGCCGGGCGGCGAGCATGCCCCAGTACGACGCTTCCTCGAACAGCGACAGCCCGGACAGATCGGCATGGGCGAACACGACGGGGCCGTCGGCATCGCGCAGCGCGAGCAGCCCCGGCCGGCTCAGGAAGCCGACGTCGGGCGTCGCCATCGCGTGACCGCGCACGGTGATCTCGAGCGCCGTCGCGTGTTTCCACAGTTCGCGCCCGTAGGCGGCCTGCAAGTCGATCGCGGCCTGTTCGCGCAACGCGTCGGGCCTGGCCTGTGCGAGCCAGCGGCGCGTGTCGTCCGGCGCTTGCGTGCTCAACGTTTGGTACGCGGAGAACACCGAGCGCGTCGGTGGCGACATGCGGATCAGCTGGTGCGTCGACACGACATAGCCGAGCCCCGCGCCGTCGTAGACGACGTTGTCCCACGAGAGCGGTACGCCGGCTGCTTCGGCCGGCATGCCGTCGAGCAGGAAGTTGGACACGAGCCACGGCGCGCGCGGCGGCAGGTCGCGCGCGGGGTCGAAGCCGTACGCGGCAAGCTGCGGAAACACGCGCGCCGCGACGAACAGCGGCATCGCGCAGACGACGCGCCGCGCCTTCAGCGTGAACGTCGACAGCGTGCCGTCATTGCCGATGCGCGCGCACAGCACGTCGACGCCGCCCGCGCGTTCGGTCGCGCGCACCGCGAAGCCGTCGCGCGACCATGCGTTCGAGCCGGTGCGCGTGGCGATCGAATCGGTGAGCTTCGTCACCATCGTGTGCAGCCCGTCGGGCCAGGTCAGCACCGCGCCGTCGCTCGCATCGCCCGCATGGCCGCCGCGTGACGAGAAATAGTGCAGGCCGGCCCACGCGGACACGTGCTCGTACCCGGCGCCGTAGTCGTCGCGGCAACAGTAGTTCAGGTACCAGTGCAGCGCCTTCGCGGTGTAGCCCTCGTCGAGCAGCCACTGGCGGAACGAGCGCCGATCCAGCGCGTGCCAGCGCGGGTCGCGTGACGATTCCGCGATCGGGATGCAGAACACCTTGCGGCCATCGGCGCCGCGTGCGGTGCGCAGCCCGTCCGTGTACGCGAAGAAGCGTGCCTGTTGCGCGAGCGCGTCGGCGCCGAGGCCGGTTGCCGGCACGATGCCGTCTTGCCATTGCCCGGCGATGAAGAGCCGTTCGTCGGGCGCATGGACGAGCACGCGCTCGTCGTACACCGGGCGCGCGGAGAACGGCGCCGATTCGATCACGCCGAGATCGGCGAGCATGTCGCGCAGATGCGTGGATTCGAGCGACGGCAGCGGCAGGTAGTGCGCGCCTTTCGGATAACCGAGATCACCGAAGCGGCCGCCGGACGCATTGCCGCCGAATTCGGGGCCGGCGAGCACCGTGAAGCGCTTGTGCCCTGCGCGCGCAAGCTGCCACGCGCACGACAGCCCGGCCGCGCCCGCGCCGAGGATCGCGACGTCGGTCTCGATCGTGCCGGAAGGCGGCGGCAGCGCCGCATGGTCGCGCAGTGCATGGCCTTCGCGCATGCCGGGGTAGCCGACATGCGGTGTCGTCTCGATCCAGCCGGTGCGCCCGCAGGCGGCGAGCGAAGCGGCCGCCGACGCGACGAGGAACGTGCGGCGGTCCATCAGCGCAGCACGTGCTTCCAGTCGTCGTCGAAGCGGCGCACGAGCGGCTGGTCGTTGAGTTCGTTCGGCGACATCGGCAGCGCCGGCATGTCGGCCGGGAAGTGGAACATCTCGGCGGCCGTCTGCGCGTCGAGCCAGCGCGTGGGCACCGAGTAGTGCGTCGGCACCGTGAAATCGCGGCGCTTGCCGGCGATCACGAAGCCCCAGTCGCCGAACGACGGCACGTAGCAGTGGTACGGCCACGTGTTGAGCCCGGCCTCGTGCAGTGTCGCGATGATGGTCCAGTACGCGTGCGGCGCAAAATACGGCGACGTCGACTGGATCACCGCATAGCCGTTCTCCGACAGGTGGCGCGCAAGCAGCCGGAACACGGGCACCGAATACAGCCGGCCGAGGCCGAAGTTGGTCGGGTCGGGGAAGTCGACGACGATCGCGTCGTACACGTCGGCGTTCGATTCGAGCCAGCGCACCGCGTCGTCGTTGATCACGTGCACGCGCGGGTCCTTCAGCGAGCCCTGGTTCAGCTTGACGAGCGGTGCGGAGGTCGAGAACAGCTTCGTCATCGCGGGATCGAGATCGACGAGCGTGATCTGTTCGAGGTTGCGGTGCTTCAGTAGTTCGCGCACCGCGAGGCCGTCGCCGCCGCCGAGCACGAGCACGCGCTTCGCCCACGGCAGCGCGTCGATCGTCGGTTGGATCAGCGCCTCGTGATAGCGATGCTCGTCGCGCGACGAGAACTGCAGGTTGCCGTTCAGGTACAGCCGCATGTCGTCGTGCCACTGCGTGAGCACGATGCGCTGGTACGGCGTCGTTTCCGAATAGATCGTCTCGTCGCCGTACACGCCGTGCTCGGCCCAGTGCGTGACGCGATCCGACAGCGCGAAGCCGGCGACGAGCAGCCCGATCACGAGCGACGCACGCATCAGCTTGGCGCGCACGTTGCGGATCTCGTCGCGGAACAGGTGGGTGGTCCACAGCGCGACGAACGCGTTCAGGAGCCCGAACAGGAAGCTGGTGCGCAGCAGGCCGAGACGCGGCGCGAGCACCAGCGGGAAGATCAGCGACACGGCGAGCGAGCCGAGATAGTCGAAGGTCAGCACTTCACTGACGGTATGGCGGAACGCCTGGCGCCGCTGCTGGAACGCGCGCATCACGAGCGGGATCTCCATCCCGATCAGCAGGCCGAGCGCCAGCACGAGTGCATAGAGCGCCGCGCGGAACGGTGCGGCGAGCCACGCGAACACCACGAACAGCAGCGCGGCCGAGACACCGCCGAGCAGGCCGACGAGCAGCTCGATGTCGACGAAGCGGTCGAGCACGTCGTCGTCCTCGACGAACTTCGCGAGCCACGAGCCGATTCCCATCGCAAACAGGTAGCTGCCGATCACCGACGAGAACTGCAGGATCGAATCGCCGAGCAGGTAGCTGGACAGCGCGCTGCTGATCAGTTCGTAGCCGAGCCCGCACGATGCGAGCACGAGAATCGACAGGACGAGCGCGCGCTTATGCAGCATGGTGCGTCCGTTGTGCGGCGGTCGGCAATGTGGATATACTGGCGCGGAATTTTGTCAGTTGGCCCTGCGCGGGCCGGCCGGCGACGGGGCGGCGAACCGAGCACGATATCCGAGGGAAAGAATGAATAGTGCCTATCTCTATGCGGTTCATTTACTGTCGGCGTTCGTGCTGCTTCTTGTGTTCGCGGCAGTGTACCTGAAGGTCACCCCGTTCGACGAACTGGCGCTGATCCGCGACGGCAACGCGGCCGCGACGCTGTCGTTCGGCGGTGCGGTGATCGGCTTCTGCCTGACGCTCGCATCCAGCATCGCGCACAATTCCACGCTCGGCGAAGTCGTGATCTGGGCCGTCGGCGCGATGGCCGTGCAACTGATTACCTATGCGGCGCTCACACGCCTGATGCCCGGCATGAATCATGCGATCGAGGATCGCAACGTCGCGATGGGCGGCCTGATGGGCACCGCGTCGCTCGTCGTCGGCATCATCAATGCCGCCTGCCTGACCTGACGCGCCACGCGTTTCGAGGAGACCGACATGAGTCTGGGATCGTTTATCCGCAAGCAGTTCATCGACGTCCTGCAATGGACGGAAGACACCGACGGCGTGCTGGCCTGGCGCTATCCGATGGAAGACCAGGAAATCCAGTACGGCGGCAAGCTGACCGTGCGCGAAACGCAGGTTGCGATCTTCGTCAATGAAGGGAAGATCGCCGACGTCTTCCAGCCTGGGCTGTACACGTTGGAAACGAACACACTGCCGGTGCTCACGTACCTGAAGAACTGGGACAAACTCTTTCAGTCGCCTTTCAAATCGGACGTCTATTTCTTCAGCACGCGGCTGCAGCTCGGCCGCCGCTGGGGTACCGCGCAGCCGGTGACGATCCGCGACCGCGAATTCGGCTTCGTGCAGGTGCGCGCGTTCGGCATCTACTCGTACCGGATCGTCGATGCGGGCGCGTTCCATCGCGAAGTCAGCGGCACGCGCGCGCAGTACACGGTCGACGATCTCGAACAGCAGCTGCGCAACCTGGTCGTGACCGCGATGAGCACGACGTTCGGCTCGTCCGACGTGCCGTTCGTCGACATGGCAGCGAACCAGTCGCTGCTGTCGCAGCGCGTCGCCGAGGCGCTCGCGCCGGTGTTCACGCGCTATGGCCTCGCGCTCGACGCGTTCGCGGTCGAAAGCGTGTCGCTGCCGGCGGAGCTGCAGAAGGCGCTCGACCTGCGGATTGGCGCGGGGATGGCCGGCGATCTCGCGCGCGCCACGCAATACCAGACCGCGCAGGCGAT
>NZ_JAAGPO010000021.1:0-87893 GCF_017104825.1 Burkholderia sp. Ac-20345
TGTAGATCTCGCCGTGGGCGAAGTTGATCATGCCGATGATGCCGTAGACCATCGAATAGCCGATGGCGATCAACGCATAGATCGCACCCAGCGTCAGGCCGTTGACCAGCTGCTGGGCGAATTGAGGGAAGAATTCTGTCATGGAAGTCGCTTTAGTCGGCCGCAAGGGAATTCGATCACCGCAGCGATACAATCCGCCCCGTCCGGTACGCGGACGTGGCGGATTGACTGGCTGAGACGTCGATCAGTTCGCGGCGACGGTTTTGGTCGCGTTCTTATGCCACGTGTACACGACGAACTTGAACGCCTTCAGGTCCCCCTGTGCGTCATACGCTACCTTGCCGATCGGCGTGTCGAACGTCGTCTTGTGCATGTACGCGGCGACCTTCGTCGGGTCGGTCGTCTTCGCTCCGGCGATCGAGTCGGCGATGATCTTCACCGCTGCGTACGCCGGCATCTGGAACGGGCCGTTCGGGTCGCGCTTCTTGTCCGCGAACGCCTTCACGAGCGCCGCGTTGGCCGGATCGGCCGAGAAGTCGGCCGGCAGCGTGACGAGCATGCCTTCCGAGGCCGGGCCGGCGATCGCCGTCACGTCCTTGTTGCCCACGCCTTCAGGCCCCATGAACGTTGCCTTCACGCCCTGCTCGCGCGCCTGGCGCAGCAGCAGGCCCATTTCCGGGTGGTAGCCACCGAAGTAGACGAAGTCGACACCTTGCGACTTCAGCTTCGTGATGATCGCCGAGTAGTCCGAATCGCCGGCATTGATGCCTTCGAACAGCACGACCGGGATCTTCGCGGCTTCGAGGTCCTTCTTCACCGACGACGCGATGCCCTGGCCGTACGACTGCTTGTCGTGCAGCACGGCGACCTTTTTCGGCTTCACGTTGTTGATGATGAAGTGCGCGGCGGCCGGGCCTTGCTGGTCGTCACGGCCGATCGTGCGGAAGATGAAGTGGCGCTTCTTGCCTTCCGTCAGTTGCGGCGCGGTGGCCGACGGCGTGACCATCACGATGCCTTCGTTCTCGTAGATGTCGGACGCGGGGATCGTCGCCCCCGAGCAAAGATGACCGATCACATACTTGATCTTCTGGCTGACGATCTTGTTGGCGACGGCGACGGCCTGCTTCGGTTCACATCCGTCATCCATCATTACAGGTTCGAGCTTGTTGCCACCCGCGCCACCCAAAGCGTTGATCTGGTCGATCGCGGTCAGCACGCCGGCTTTCACCATATCGCCGTATTGGGCGACCGAACCGCTCATCGGACCAGCGATGGCGATCTTTACGGTTTCCGCTTGCGCGTATGGGGTGCACAGGGCCAGCGCAGTCGCAGTAGCAACAGAAGAGAAGGAGAAAAAGAACTTCATGATAGATTTAGAATGAAAGAGTGCGACTGGATGGCGAACACGTGCTCGCCGAAACCGTCGCAACAGTGGGGAATCTGGCGCTATTGCGCGTTGCACGAAACGCTCGTGCCGAGCGCGATCCGAACGATCTGTGGTCGCAGGACATGCACGGGCGTCGGTCACCCGCATCCCCACACGCGACCTCAGCATTGACCTGCGACGTCATCTCATCGGAACCGTTGCGGGTACCCAATGATGGCCACTTGGACGCAAACTTGTCGGATACCAGTCTCACGTAGCAGGCTGGTGCGATAGCCCGGACGCAGGCCCTATGCGCGACACAACGATGCACTCGAGAAAGCGTGTCAAATCACGATTCGACCGCAAACCGGTGCGCAGTTGCCTGGGATGGATCGACCATCACGTTACGTCCAACGGGGTAAATCCCTTCGCTTGCCGTAGTGACAATTCTCGGACCCAATCATTCTCATGAAGGGGCCCGGCATGCCGCGCGGTATGTCAACGCATCGTTCAGAACACGCGATCCAGCCAGTTGTGATGATCTGCCGCGCGACCGTTCTGAATGTCGAGCAATGCATTCTTGAGACGTGCGGTGACCGGGCCACCCGTGCCGTCCCCAATCGTGAACTCGTGGCTGCGCCCTTTTACCTTGCCGATCGACGTGACGACAGCCGCCGTTCCGCATGCAAACGCCTCCACGAGGCGCCCGCTCTTCGCGTCAGCCTGCCACTGGTCAATTGCATACGGCTCCTCGCGCACAGTGATACCGAGATCCCGGGCAAGCGTGATCAGTGACGCGCGCGTGATGCCCGGCAGGATCGTGCCGGTCAGCGGTGGCGTCTGGATCGAACCGTCGTCGAGCACGAAGAATACGTTCATACCACCGAGTTCCTCGACCCAGCGCCGCTCGACCGCGTCGAGGAATACCACTTGGTCACACCCTTGGCGAATGGCTTCTGCCTGCGCCGCCAGGCTTGCCGCATAGTTCCCGCCACATTTCGCATCGCCGGTGCCGCCCGGCGCAGCCCGCGTGTAGTTTTCGGACACCCAGAGCGTGACCGCCGCCGCGCCGGCCTTGAAGTATCCGCCGACCGGCGTCGCCACAACGCAGTACAGATATTCGGGCGACGGCTTCATGCCCAGAACGGCCTCGGTCGCAATCATGAACGGGCGAAGATACAGTGCAGAGCCTTCAGTCGACGGGATCCATTCCTTGTCGACGCGGACGAGTTCACGAACCGATTCGACGAACAGCGTCTCCGGCAGCAACGGCATTGCAAGTCGTTCGGCGGAATTGCGAAAGCGTCGGGCGTTCGCGTCGGGACGAAACAGCGTGGCACCGCCGTCAGGCAACCGATAGGCCTTCATGCCTTCGAAGATCTCTTGCGCGTAGTGAAGCACTAGGGTTGCCGGGTCCAGGCTGAACGGCCCACGCGGACCGATCTTGGCGTCGTGCCAGCCACGTTCCTCCGAATACCGGATCGTCGCCATGTGATCCGTAAACACCCGACCGAAACCGGGATTCTCGAGCAATGCAGCGCGCTGGTTGGCCGCGACCGGGCTGGGATTGCGTTCAAACTGGAATGTCTGCATACCGGTGGTGCTCATCTCTGTCCGCTCCTTCGTCTGCGGCGGGATGACCCCGCCATTAGTTTGAGCTGATACTCTATCCCAAAAAAAAGAGAATTTGGTTGCGTTTGTGCCTTATTATTGCTCATGTTTGGCATCAAATCATTCACAATCCGACAACTAGTGGCACCAGATGCCACTCACAATGACAAGATACCTCGATCATGGAAAATCTAGACGAAATCGATCGCAGCATTCTCCGTAAACTGCAGGAAGATGGACGTATTCAGAACGTCGAACTGGCCGAAGCAGTAGGATTGTCGCCATCACCCTGCTTACGACGTGTGCGCATTCTTGAGGAATCCGGTGTCATCGAGCGATATGTTGCGCTCCTCAACGCAAAGAAGGTCGGCGCTGGCTTGACGGTCTTTGTACGCATCTGGCTGACGAGTCAGGATGCCAAAACGGTCAACTACTTCACCACCGAAATAAAAAAGCATCCACAGATCGTCGAATGCCACCTGATGGCAGGCGATTGCGACTTCCTGCTTCGAGTCGTAGCAGCCGATCTTGATGCATATCGTCAACTTCAGATCGACCATCTGACACGCATCAAGGGGGTGCAGAGCGTGAAGACAGAGATCCCGATTCAGCAGATCAAACTTACTTCGTCGCTGCCGATCTGAATCCCTATCTTCCCGACGCACGCACGACGATGCGGAGAAGCACGCCCTTGCGACGGGATGGCAACCCGATGCATGGTGCGTGCCCCGCACATCGGTAGCCCCGCGCGTACCATGGAACGCATCCGCATATGGCGAGTTGCCTACCCTTTCAACCGGTCATAAACCGATCAACTGCGAGCAAAGCGACGCGCGGCCTCTTGATCGGCCGCCATGGAGGTCGGTATCGTGTCTTTCAAATAGTCGACCCACGTTCGAATCTTCGCGTCGACATATTGCCGTGACGGGTACATTGCGTATAACCCCATCTGTTGCGACTTGTACTCCGGGAGCACCCATGCCAGTTCCCCATTACACAGCCCGTCGATCGCCGAATAGATTGGAATCAAGCCGACACCAAGTCCTTCCCGGACGCACGCGGCCAGTGCCTCCGGTGTATTGACTTCGAGCATTGCCGGTCGAAGCCGAACAGACTTCTCGCCGTCGGGGCCATCGAAAGTCCAGGCGCTCATTGGAAACTCCGGCGTGTTCAGGTGAACGCAGCGGTGGTCCAATAGATCATCGGGATCTTGAGGGGTACCGTGGGCATCAAGATACACGGGCGATGCACACGCGATACTGAATGCCGTGCCGATTTTCTGCGAAATCAGCGTCGAATCGGATAATGCAACTGCAGCTACGATAGCCATATCGTAGCCCTCGTCAACCAGATCCAGCGAGCCTTGGGCGAGCGTCAGTTGAATCCTGACCTCCGGGAATCGATGCTGATAGCCGCCGATCGCCTTGATCAGGTAATGCTGTCCAAATCCGACCGGGGCGCGAACGCGGAGCTTTCCCGATGGGCGCGCATGTGCCCTCCCCGCCTCGGCCTCCGCCTGCTCGACATGCGCAAGAATTTGAACGCAGTGGTGAAAGTATCGCTCGCCGGCTTCGGTCAGCGCAACGCGACGCGTTGTTCTATTCAGAAGTCGCGTCCGAAGGCGCCGCTCAAGGTCGGAAATCGCGCGTGACGTATGAGCTGTCGTGAAATCCAGGCTCAGTGCCGCTGCAGTGAAACTCCCGGATTCGGCGACGCGTATGAATACGCGCATGTTTTGAAGAGTGTCCATGAAGACGTCCAAATACGGCTGGTCGCGATTGTTGCACATGGTGCAAAAGCGATAGTTGCAATTCACTCAAAAGCAGATTGCAAACGCAGAGATATATCGCGATACCTGCAAAAAATAAAATCTGTACACCTTGGGATACAGGCTCAACACGACCTCCGAACATCGGATGTCTGAGTTCAAATAATGGATGTCGTGAAATCGAAGCAACAAACGCGAACGCCCATGTGGCTAGCGATCGCGCGGGACTGGTTGCGTACAGATGGACCTACGTGGTTGTATATGACAAAGGTCTTGCTAGCCGCCTTTCTCTCACTCTTCGTTGCGATGCGGCTCGAACTTCCCCAGCCACGTACTGCGATGACCACCGTATTTATCGTCATGCAGGCACAAAGTGGAATGGTGTTCGCCAAGAGCTTCTATCGAATGTGTGGAACGACCGTTGGTCTGATCGTCACGCTCATTCTCGTCGGCCTACTTCCACAGCAACCCGAACCGTTCATCGCATGTCTGGCGCTGTGGATCGGAATCTGCACTGCCGGTGCGGCGCGAAACCGAAATTTTCGCTCGTACGGCTTCGTACTTGCGGGCTACACCGCTGCTCTCGTCGGCGTCCCAGCCGCACTATATCCCGAAGGCGCGTTCCTTTCCGCAATGACCCGCCTGGCGGAAGTGATGCTCGGCATTACATGTGCGGGGGCGGTCAGCGCGCTTGTTTTTCCGCAGACCATGGAGCCGGCGATACATGCGTCTGCCAGGACACGTTTCGTATCCTTTGTCGTCTACGTGCGCGCACTGATGGCTGGGCGCATGGACATCAAAGAGATCGAATCCGCGAACACCGGATTTATAGCGGATGCCATAGGTTTCGAATCATCCAGAAGCATGGTGTTTTTCGAAGGCCCTGATGCCCGGCGCGGTGCACACCGACTGGCCCGCCTCAACGCCGAATTCATGGCGGCCACCACACGCATCCAGGCGCTTCACCAACTGATGGAGCGACTGAGGAGCTCACAGTCCTTGTCAGTCGCCGCTGCACTGACGACCCGCTTTCACCACATTTCGGACTGTCTCGAACTTGGCGGCGCCTCGTTGGGAGATCGTGACGGTGCTGCTCGCATCGAGGAGCAACTTCGGTCGTACCAGGCAACATTGGCCGGCGACACGGAGGACGAACGAACACCTTTGGCAAACGAAACGGCAACATCGCTTCTCGATTTTGACACCGGCATCGAGCTCATTGACCGATTCATCGGAGACATGCGAGCGCTAGCAACTACCTTCGTGTCGGTACGAAGCGGTCATCGTCCTCGTGAAGTCTGGGACGGAAGCTTCGTTCCGGGAACGAGCTCTATTGCCGCGTGGGTAACCGGATTGCGTACAGTGTTCGTTGTAATTTTGCTCGGTGGATTCTGGATTGCCACCGGATGGCCAAGCGGCTCGACGTTCACGCTGGTCGGTGCAACCGTTTGTGCACTTGCATCATCCACCGGAAACCCCAGTCGTACTGCATATCAGATGGCTGTCGGCACTGTACTTGCCGTTATCGCGGCGATGATAGCGACGTTCGAAATCTACCCGAGAATCGATGGATTTCCGCTGTTATGCGTCGCCCTCGTGCCGTTTCTGCTGCCAGGTGTGTACATGTCGATTCGGCCAAAATGGGCAGGTTACGGAATCGGCTATTGCATATTCTTTTGCTTTCTCGCCGGCCCGGACAACCGAACGGTCTTCAGGCCGGAGGCCTTTCTCAACGACGCCGTAGCCATTGTTCTGTCAATGCTCGTCGCGTCGTTGTCGTACGCGCTGTTCGCCCCACCGACTGCCGGCTGGCTTCGCCGCGTGCTCCTTGTTGAACTACGACGACACGGTGCATCTGCGTGCCAAATCGAGAAACACAACAGTCTTACACGCGTTCGCTCGCGATTCGAAAGTGGCGCCCGCGACCTCACATTGCAGCTTCTTTCCCTGTCGACAAACAAACAGACCGAGCGAAAGGATACGCTGCGGTGGTTCTTCGCCGTTACCGAGATTGGTGTCGCGATGATCGATCTTCACGAAGTGCGGCAAGCATTAGGAGGTGGTGACCGTCCGCATGCTCCTTTACTCTCACGTGTGCTCGATGAAATGAAAAAGTCGATCAGCGAGCTCTTTTCTAATCCGAAACGAGCCAGGCTGGAACAGGCGATATCAGCGACCCGTGTAGCAACAGAAGCCATGCAGTCGGCCCTAGACGAAAAAGGTATTGAGCCGTACGCCGAGTCGTACCAGCAGTGCCTGCGACAGATCGTAAGCCAATTGCATCTCATTCGATCTGCGTTGCTCGACCCTCATTCGCCGCTGCGAGGATGAATAACGCGGACAACATCCGTCAACCTCACATGGAACACATCCCGTGAACTGGACCCTAAAAGCTGTGTTTTCGATCTCGATCTGCATGCCCACCATCGCATTCTGCCAAGCCGCAAACCAACCAACAAGGAATCAGGTCATAGAGGATTTAATACGGTATGAAGACGCCGGCTATCGACCCGGAGTGAGCACGGACGCCTTCTATCCCGCGGACTTTCAGGCGGCTGCCACGCAACTCAGCGTGCAACGTACGAGGGTACTCACCGGCAACTCGGAATCCGGGCGCCGAAGCGCATCGAGCAATCGCTGAACTAACTGCCGGTGAATGTTGTGCTGGTGACCTGGCCCGTTCACGCGATAATGGACGGGGACGCGCACGTCGAAGCATCGCGCGATCCCCATCAGGGTCATGTTGCCGTCAAAGCGGGCAGTCCGCACCGATGACCTTGCGCATCGTTCGATCGTCACGATATTGCACGTGCCAAGCCAGTGCCTCTTCGAGAACATGCGGCGTTTGTCCACCCATTGCTCCGGCACGCTTCACGTAGTCGCGTAGTGCATCCCGATACAGCGGATCAGCACACTTTTCGATAATTTGCGACGCACGCTCACGCGGCGCCAAGCCGCGCAGATCAGCAAGACCATGCTCCGTCACGATGATGTCGACATCGTGTTCGGTGTGGTCGACATGCGAAACCATCGGCACGATACTCGAGATGTCACCATCTTTCGCAATCGACTTTGTCACGAACACGGACAAGTGCGCGTTGCGGGCGAAATCGCCGGATCCACCAATGCCATTCATCATGTGCGTGCCGCCGACGTGCGTCGAGTTCACGTTTCCGTAGATGTCGCACTCCAGGGCGGTGTTGATGGCAATCACGCCAAGCCGCCGGATCACTTCGGGATGGTTGCTGATCTCTTGTGGCCTCAGGACCAAACGAGACCTGTATCGGTCGATCTCGGCCAGGAAGCGCCGCTGAACCGACTCCGACAGCGCTATCGCACATGCCGAGGCAAACCGCAGGCGTCCCGAGTCGAGCAAGGCGATCGTGCTGTCCTGCAGGATCTCGGAATACATCCGAAGATCGCTGAACGGAGAATCGACCATTTCGTTCAGTACAGAATTGGAAATCGTGCCGACACCTACCTGCAATGGCTGCAACGACGGTGCAAGACGGCCTGCACGAACTTCATGGACCAGAAATTCGTTGAGGTGCCGTGCGATATTCTGCGTGTCCTCGTCGGACGGAAGCAAGGTAGTGGGCGAATCATTGAGCTGGGTGAAAACAATCGCAGCAATTTTCTCCGGGTCGACCTGAATGAAGGGCAAACCAACGCGTTGCTCTGGCGCGATCAGTGGTATTGGAAGACGATGCGGACGATCAACCGGTACGTACACGTCGTGCAGGCCTTCTAGCTCCATCGGCATGTTCAGGTTGATCTCCACGATCACGTGCTTCGCCATCGCCGCGAAATCAGCCGACGCCCCTACCGATGTGGTCGGCACGATTCCGCCGCTTTCGGTAATCGCCGTTGCTTCGATAACAGCGACGTCCATGGGACCCATATACTTCCCGCGCAGCTGTTCGACCATTTCGGACAGATGCTGGTCGATATACATCACCGCTCCGGCATTGATCTTTCGACGCAGTGTGCCATCCGATTGGAAAGGCATTCGGCGGGTCGTAACATTCGCGTCTGCCAGCACCTTGTCGATATCGTGACCAAGTGAAGCGCTGGTAATGAGCGTCACCCGAGTCGCTTCGCTTGCGGCACGCTGTGCAAGAGCGAACGGCACGCGCTTGCAATCGCCTGCGTATCCAAAGCCGCTCATGCCGATGGTCATGCCATCTCTGATCAGTGCGGCTGCCTCTTCTGCTGTTGTTACCCGACTGCGTAATCGGTTGCAGCGAATCCTCTCCATCTCCATCGTCTCTCTCCTGAATCTGATTCCAAAGTCAGTACACTCCCGGGTGTCCGTCTGGTGAATTGGATCAAGGATCCCGAGATCGCTCAGCCACATTTTCTGCAGCTTCGATGACTGACCATATTCGTTCGTCATGCGATGCATTGGACGTCCGTAACCTGGCCCAATGATTCGCAAGAGCGTCATGATGGATCAGACCGCTTTCGCGTTCCATTTCGAATTTTGGAAAACTACGTGCAGCTTTTCGTAACAATCTACTTGCAGATCGACGTGTTCGTCAGCATCTGAAAATGATCGACCGAATCGAAAAAACGTCCTAACAATCCTGCACGGACGACTGGAGAGAAGTGAGAGTATCGGCAATCGCAAACAAGCCGATTCATGCAGATGATGCACGACGCTGCTCGATACCGATAAACGGCATCGAGCAGTGCGTCGCGTCTACGCCCGGAAAGTCTCGTCAGAAAGCGTCCTCGGCCATTTCCAGGGAGGCTTCGGCGCCATGAACGACCGTATGACTGTAGGATGCCGAGAGCGGTAATACATGTTCGGCGTAGAAGCGACTGGTCACGATCTTGCTCTCGAGGAAAGTCGCGTCTTCGGCGTTGTCTTGAAGAAGACGATGGGCCGCCAGGGCAGCGCGTCCCATCTGCCATCCGCACGCCACGGTGCCGAGCAGGTCGAGAAACGGCACGGATACAGCCAGCGCGCGCTTGGGTGTTTCAGCATAAGTGTCAGCCAGGTAATCAACAGCACGGGACAGCTCGCCGATGCCCCGGCCAAGCTGCAAACCGATTGCCCGGAGGTCGGCATGGCCCGCACTCTCCAGCGCGACTTGCGCTTCTTCCATCGTTCGAATCAGCGTCCGAATCGTCTCGGCACCGTCTCGACCGATCTTCCGCCCGACAAGATCCATCGCCTGGATTCCGGTCGTGCCTTCATAGATCGTCGTGATCCGCGCATCCCGCAAGAGTTGCGCTGCCCCCGTCTCCTCGATAAAGCCGGTTCCACCGTGAACCTGAATGCCCATCGAAGCGATATTCAGTCCGGCCTCGGTGAACCAGCCTTTCGCAATCGGCATCATCAGGTCGACGAACGCCTGATGCGAGCTCCGCTCGCCGCAATCCGGATGAGTTTCCGCCTTGTCCATGCTGGCCGCGATGACAAAGCTCAGGGCGCGCATCGCTTCGACACGCGCCTTCATGCTCATCAACATGCGTCGAACGTCCGGGTGCCGGATGATCGGTACCTTGATGGCGGACCCGGATCCGGTCTCGACGCCCTGCACGCGTTCTCGTGCGTAATCGCGTGCTAGCTGGTAAGCGCGTTCGCCCAGGCCGATCCCTTCGAGGCCGACCGCGAACCGTGCACCGTTCATCATGATGAACATGTTCTCGAGGCCGTGGTTTTCCTCTCCGACCAGATAACCCACAGCGCCCGCGTCGTCTCCGAATGCCAGGACGCAGGTCGGCGTCGCATGAAGGCCGAGCTTGCGCTCGAGCGACACGCATTTCACGTCGTTGAAGGCGCCCAGGGTACCGTCGTCGTTCACTAGACGCTTCGGGACGACGAACAGAGAGATCCCCCGGGTTCCGGCCGGCGCGCCATCCACGCGAGCGAGCACCAGATGGATCACATTCTCGGCAAGATCGTGATCGCCATACGTGATGAAGATCTTGGTGCCGGACAGCCGATAGGTGCCGTTCCCTGCCGGTCGAGCCGCCGTGCGCACGGCGGACAAGTCCGAACCCGCCTGGGGCTCGGTGAGCACCATCGTGCCGGTCCATTCGCCGGTTACCATGCGCGGCAGGAACGTCTCTTTCAATTGCGCCGACCCAACATGCTCGAGCACGTTGATCGCGCCGCGCGTGAGCATCGGCAGCAGCGCGAATGCCACGCTGGCACCGTTCCACATCTCGTCCACGGCAGCCGCCACGACGCGTGGAAGATGCTGGCCGCCGAGCGCAGCGGGAACCGATAGCCCGCTCCATCCGCCGCGGACGAACTGGGCGTACGCGTCCCTCCACCCTGCCGGCATCCTCGGACTACCGCCCTCGAGACGCGCGCCTTCGAGGTCGCCCGTCCGATTGATCGGTGAAATTACCTCGGCGGCGAACGCGCCGGCTTCTTCGAGAATGGCGTTTACGACGTCGGGCGTCGCGTCCTCGAATCCCGGAAGCGCTGCAATGCCGTGCAGGTCGGCAAGTTCCTGCAGGGCAAACTGAATGTCCTGAATCGGAGCCAAGTATTGGTTCATTGAGTGTCTCCTGAGAGCGACTTCGTCTGGTTTGCGCACCCGTCGTCGTGCGTCGTCCGGTTGAACCGGGATGCTCGTCCGTCGCCTGCACTCCATGCGTAACCGGTCCGGCGACGGCGCGGCACCGATCGATCTCGGCGGCGGCCGGACGGCGCCCGAACATGTCGGGACTGTCCGGCCGAACCCGGGCAGGATGCGCGGCTCGCACAGCGCATCAGGTGCCGGTGAAGGCGGGCTTGCGCTTTTCGAGGAACGCGTGCATGCCCTCGCTCGCGTCCGACGTCTGGGTGGCGGCGACGAACAAGTCGGCTTCGAGTCGCAAGCCATCTTCGAGCGACACCGTCAGTGCCTTCTCCACCGCCGTCTTGGCCAGGCGCAACGCGGCCGGGAAGCGGTTGCCGAGTCCATCGAGGAAACGCACGCCCAGCTCGACCGGATCGCCAGCATCAACCACCTGATTGACGAGGCCGATACGTTCCGCCTCCTCTGTGCCGATCAGTCGACCGCTCGCGATCATCTCGAGCGCGCGCGATTTGCCCACCAGCGCAGGCAGGCGCTGCGTACCCCCGTAGCCGGGAATAAGACCGAGCTTGATCTCCGGCAGACCGAACCGGGTGCCCGTCATCGCGATCCGGAACGTGCAGGCCATGGCCAGCTCAAGCCCGCCACCCAGTGCAACGCCCTGGATCACTGCGAGCGACGGAAAAGGCAGCTGGTCGAGCTTCGCGAACGTGTATTGGCCGATCCGCGCGGCGGAGCGATGCGTGCTTGAGCTTCGATCGAGCAATTCCTTGATGTCCGCGCCCGCGCAAAACGCCTTGCCGCCTGCCCCCTTGAACAGCAGCGCGCGCGGTGCCGACGTGGCCGCCTCGTCGATCAGTGCGCCGATCCGCTCGATCATGTCGGCGTTCAGCGCGTTCATCGCCTCCGGCCGGTTCAGCGTGATGACCGCGATATCGCCGTGATGCTCCAGTGTGACGCTCATGCTTCGGAGCCTTCGTCGGGTGCCGGGCGGAAGCGCGGCTTGCGCTTTTCCATGAATGCCGCGACGCCTTCGTGCGATTCGGGGGTGCCGTAGTACAGCGCCAGCGCCTGCATCCCGAGTCCGCCGATCCCGCGAATCGAATCGGAGTCGGCATTGAACGACCGCTTCGCAATCGCGATCGCTGTCGGGCTGAGCTGAAGAATTTCCTGGCACCAGCGGTCGACCTCGGCGTCCAGTTCGATCATCGGCACGACTGCATTGACGAGCCCCATCGCGAGCGCTTGTTGCGCGGTATAGCGGCGGCACAGGAACCAGATTTCGCGCGCCTTCTTCTCGCCGACGACGCGCGCCAGGAACGCCGTCCCGAAGCCGGGATCGACCGAGCCGACCTTCGGGCCGACCTGCCCCAGTTGGGCGGATTCGGCGGCGATCGCGAGGTCGCAGCACGTGACGAGTACGTTCCCGCCGCCGATCGCAAAGCCGTTCACGCGTGCGATCACGGGCTTCGGAACGTCGCGAATGACGCCCTGCAGTTCCTCGACCGGCAGGCCGATGATGCCGCGACCGTCATAGCCGCCGTCATGGGCCGACTGGTCGCCACCGGTACAGAACGCCTTCTCGCCCGCGCCGGTCAGGACGATCACGCCGATCGACTTGTCCCAGCCGGCGCGCTGGATCGCGTCGATGAGTTCGTCGCAGGTCTTGCCACGAAATGCGTTGTACTTGTCGGGGCGGTTGATCGTGATGCGGGCAACGCCCGCCTTGGCTTCGTACAGGATATCGGTATAGTCGCTCATTTTCGTATCACCCATGCATGGTCAAGCCACCGGAGACGGAAATGACCTGTCCGGTGATGAAATCGGCGTCATCGCTCGTGAGGAACGCGACGATGCCAGGGATGTCGGCGGGCTGGCCGAGACGCTTCAACGGAATCGCGCGCAGCAACCCGTCGTAGACTTTCTGACCGAATTCGCCTTCGCCCATGAACGAACGCAGGAGGGCCGTATCGGTCGGCCCCGGGCAGACGACGTTCACGCGCACGTTCTGGCGTGCGCACTCGCGCGCCACGGTCTTGCTGAAGGACGTAATGCCGCCCTTGCACGCCGAGTAGACCGATTCGCCGGACGACCCGACGCGGCCGGCATCCGATGCGATGTTGACGATCTTGCCGCCGCCCTGCTCCACCATGATCGGCAGCACGGCGTGATGGAGATTCAGCGGCCCCATCAGGTTGATCGAGACGACCTTGTTCCAGAAATCGGGGGTCGTTTCCAGGAATGGCATGGCAACGTCCCAGCCCGCGTTGTTCACGAGTGCGTCGATCCGCTTCAGATCGCCATGGACCTGCTTGATCGTGCGCACGACAGCGGCATGGTCGGTGATGTCCAGCGGCAGCAGTGTGAGACGTTCCGCGTGTTGCTCGAGTCCTTTCTTCAGATCGTCGAGGCCGGATTGGCTCAGATCCAGGCCGACGACATGAGCACCTTCCTCGCAGAAGCGCTGCACGAGGCTTTTCCCGATACCGCCTGCGGCGCCTGTAATGACGACGACTTTGTCTTTGAGACCGCGCATTTCCAATACTCCTTGGTTGATAGTCGTTACTCGGCGAATGCCATCCGGCCGATCAGCATGCGCAGAACCTCGTTGGTCCCTTCGCCGATCTGGAGCACCTTCGCGTCGCGAAACAGCTGTTCGACGGGATAGTCCTTGCTGTAGCCGTTGCCGCCGTAAATCTGGACTGCCTCCGATGCGGCCTGCATCGCAAGGTCTGACGCGAATACCTTGAGAATCGCCGACTCCTTCCGATGATTCGTGCCGCCGTCGGCCATCGTGGCGACCTGCTGCAACAGCAGCCGAGCGGCCTGGATGCCGATTGCCATGTCGGCGACCTTGAACTGGACGCCCTGGAAGCTCGCGATGGGCGCACCGAACGCTTTGCGCTGCTTTGCATGCGCCTTCGCGTACCGATACGCGGCCTCGGCCGTGCCGATGGCGACTGCCGAGATGCAGATCCGCGCGATATCGAGGCCCTGCATCGCGATCAGGAATCCGGCGCCCTCCTTCCCGAGCAGGCAGCTTTCGTGAATCCTGCAGTTTTCGAGCGATAGTTCGGAGGAGACCGAGCCGCCGCGCAGGCCCATCTTGTTTTCGCTTCGGGTGACCGTGAATCCGGGCGTGCCGGTCTCGACGAGGAAGGCGGAGATGCCTTTGTCTCCTGCGGACGGGTCAGTCTTCGCCATCACGATGACGACACCGGCAACCGCCGAATTGGTGCACCAAGTCTTGGTGCCGTTCAGGACGTAGGTATCGCCGTCCTTCTCGGCCGTCGTCTGGATACTGGCGGCATCCGAGCCACCAGATGGCTCGGTCAGGGCGAACGCGCACAGCATGTCGCGCGCCGCTCTCGGAAGATATTTGCGCTTCTGTTCTTCCGAACCGAAATGCAGGATCGTCTCGGCCGATAGCCAGTGCGCATCGAGCGTGAATCCGACACTCGCGTTGGCTGCCGAGATTTCGACCAGTGCAAACGCAGCCGACACCATGTCGGCGCCCTTGCCGCCATACTCGGCCGGCAGGGACAACCCGAAGTAATCGCTTTCGCCGATCTTCCTGAATAGCTCGGCGGGGAAGACATCGGACGTGTCCATCTCGCGGGAGAGCGGCGCGATTTCGCGTTCGGCGAAAGACCGTGCTGCAGCCTGCCACGCCGATTGCTGTTGATTCAGATGCATGCTCCTATCCTTGATCGTCAAGTGATGAACCGGGTCCCGACACGACATTCGCGAACCCAAGCCTATGCATCGCGCTTCACATCTGCCGCGCGGCGATGATTTCCGCGGCATGCTTGCGAAGCGCGAATTTCTGGATCTTCCCAGTAGCAGTCCTAACGATTGGTTCGAAAATCACATGCTTGGGTGTCTTGAAGCCGGGGAGCTTCGCCCGACAGAACCGGATGACGTCGTCCTGCGTAACCAGACCCGCGTGATCGGGGTGCAATTCGAGAATCGCGCACGGTACTTCACCCCATTTCTCGTCGGGAACAGCCACAACGGCGACGCCGATTACCGCCGGGTGCGTGCACAGCACCTCTTCGACCTCGATGGACGACACGTTTTCTCCGCCGGAAATGATGACGTCCTTCGAGCGATCCTTGATCTCGATGTAGCCGTCCGCGTGCCGCACCGCGAGATCCCCGGTTCGGTACCATCCGCCCGAGAAGGCCTCCCGCGTCGCCTCGGCGTTCTTCAGATAGCCCTTCATGCCAAGATTGCCGCGGAACATGACTTCGCCCATCGTCTTCCCGTCGGACCGAACCGGCTCGCAAGTCTCCGGGTCGGCGACGATCAGCTCGCCCGCGACTGCGGTGCGGACACCCTGACGCCCCATCCGGGCAAGTCGCTCGTCCTGCGGCAAGTCACTCCACTCGTCTTGCGATACGCATACTGTGTTGACCCCATGCTGCTCGGTCATGCCGTACACATGGATCACCTTGAAGCCGAGCGCTTCCGTCTGCTTGATGACGCCGACGGGCGGTGATGCGCCGGCGCAAACGACCGAAATGGGTGCGTCAGGATGGGTCCAGTCGGCCGGTTTGCCCGCCACCAGCGCGCTCAGCACAGCCGGGGCCCCGCAAAAGTGCGTGACGCCGTGCCGCTCGAGCGCGTCGTAGATGTCCTCGACCACGACCTTGCGCAGGCAAACGTGCGTGCCGCCGACTGCTGCCAGTGCCCATGCATAGCACCAGCCGTTGCAGTGAAAGAGCGGCAGCGTCCAGAGATACACGGGCGTGCCGACGTTCAGTCCGGCATAGATCACCGCGCTGAGTGCATTCAAATATGCGCCTCGATGGTGATACACGACGCCTTTCGGATTGCCGGTCGTACCCGACGTGTAGTTCAGCGCGATCGCATCCCACTCGTCGTCCGGATAGAGGACTTGCGCATCACGGGGAGCCTGCGCCAGAAAGGATTCGTATTCGATTGCGCCGACCGGCACTGTATCGGGGACATCGTCGTCGCGAATATCGATGACGTCGATATGCATACCGGCGAGTGCAATGGCTTCACGGGCGACGTCCGCGAATGGCTGGTCCACGAACAGCAAACGCGTTTCGGAATGCTGCAGGATGAACGCAATGCCGGCGGCATCGAGCCGTATGTTGATGCAATTGAGTACGCCTCCGGACATCGGCACGCCGAACTGAGCTTCTACCATGGCCGGCACGTTCGTTGCGAGGATCGAGACCGTATCGCCGCGCTGGATCCCGGCGCCGATCAGGCCACGGGCGAGACTCCGACAGCGTTGCGCATATTCGCGCCACGTGTAGCGCTGGTTCTTGTGGATGACGGCGGTGCGATCGGGATAGACGTCAGCCGCACGGTCGAGCAAGGCGATGGGCGTCATCGCCTGATAGTTGGCCGGATTCCTGTCCAGTCCCACGTCGAACTTGTTGCTCATGTCTCGCTCTCTTGGTCTCGTCACAAAGAAGCTGCCGGCCGCGTGGCCATCGTCGATCGCGCGCGGCGTATTTGGTCCGGCGGCGACGTCTGAGCCGCGGATCAGGTCCAACTTCACTGCCCTCGGCCGTAGCGCATCGACACGATCCAGTCAGCAGTGAGCAGCGACGATTACATAGTCCTCCACCAACCCATATGTGTCAAGTACTTGATATGTATTTTGACGGATCATCGGTTTCTATTGGCTGTTGCGCCGCACAATCGCTCAAATCAATGACAGGTATATGTCGCTTATGGCGACATCGACTTCCTCGCGCGGCGCGACAGAGTCGGCGCAGCGACGCGCCAGAATCGAGGCGGGAAAGGGGAAGTGACGCGCCTGCGATTGCCGCAAGTCCGGTGTGGGCAGCGGGAATGCGAACGGTGCTCCCACGAATTCCGGACAGGCACGTCGAACAGGGATGCGTACGACGATTTCGCAAGGGTTCTCGTGTCTCGAATGTCGGACCGTCATGGCTGGGGTCGAACAATCGGTCGCTGCCGCCGTGGGCCGTGCGTCGGGGCGCACCGTTGTGGCGACCGGCACACTCGGGTGCCCCGGGTGGTCAGTGTGCGGGCGTGCCCTGCACGACCGCCCGGTCGGCAATGAATCGTTCGATTTCGCGATCGTCGTAACCCAGTTGCCGCAGAACGCTGCGACTGTGCTCACCCAGATCAGGCGCCCTGCGCGGCGCAACCTTCTTCACACCTGCGATCTGCAACGGACTGCTGACGGTGTGAGTGGCGTCGCCGAGCGGGTCCACCAGCGGCACGAAGATATCGTTCGCATACATCTGCTCGTCGTCGACGATCTCCTCCATGTTCTGCGCAACACCATAGACCACACGACATTCGTCGAAGAGCGCCTTCCAGTACGCGAGCGGATGCCGGGCGAATGCGTGGTCGAGCAGGCCAACCAGAATGCCGGCATTTTTTGCGCGCACGTTGCTGTCGGCGAATCGCGCATCCGTCAACAGGGACGACAACTGCATGGCCTGCGCGAACCCCTGCCAGTCCTTCTCCTGCAACAGGATGAGCATCAACCAGCGACCGTCAGACGTCCGGTACGGATTGAACAATGCGTTTTGCGGCGCCTCGCGGGTCAGCGCGCGATCGAACCGGGCGCCGCTCAACCCACCCTCGATCCACATCGCGGACGCCCACGCACCCTGGGCGATCAGCGACGTCGTGACGTGGCTGCCCTTGCCGGTCTTTTCGCGTCGATACAGGCCCGTCACGATCGCCGAGTACAGCGTGCACGCGGTCGCATGATCGCCGATGCCTGGAACCGGAACGGCAGGCGGACTGTTCCCGTCCCGGGTGATGTCCATCAACCCGGAGCGAGCCCAGTACGCGGTGACGTCGAATCCGGGTTTGTTGGCTTCCGGTCCGCTCGCGCCGTATCCGGTGATATCGGCGTAGACGAGCCGCTCATTCAGTGCGGAGAGCGCCTCATACGTGAGGCCGAGCTTCTCCTTGACGCTCGGGGGAAAGTTCACGACGACGACATCCGCCCACTTGATCAGCCGGCTCACCACGTCTCGCGCATCCGGCGACTTGAGATCTAGCGCTAGGCTTTGCTTATTGCGATTGGTCAGTTGCCACGGATAGTTGTATTCGCTCGCCGGATTGGGCGGCGCCTTATAGAAATGGCGATAGGGGTCGCCCGCGCCGGGCGGTTCGATCTTGACGACGGTCGCGCCGAAATCGGAAAGGATGGTCGTGGCAGCAGGGCCCGCGACGTAGCTTGCAAAGTCGATGACTTTCAGCGTCGAAAAGATGCTTTCTGTGGCTTCCATGGCAGGTATGAACGCAATCGATGATGGATGGCCGTGCGATCCGGGCCGCGTGGATGGTTGAGTGGAGTCGCCGGGATCGCCGGACCGGCCGTGCCGCTCCGGTTCGCCATGCGCACCACCACCGTCTGCCTGGGATGCTAGTCACGCATGAAATATACGTCACGTACATTACATTTATAAGATCTTAGAGCTATGCCGATCCCGAATTAAACGTTGGAAATATCCGAGTAAACCTCATCGCTCGATACGAATACATGTCATGATCATGTTATTGTTGCTGTAAGTACGCTAGAATGCGGCAACGGTGGGCGGACACTTGGCCGCCGGGCGAACTGCTCGGGTCGAGCACCAATGCTGCCGGTCGCCTGGCGTGTCACGGGTTGCTTCGCAACAGTGACGCGCGCGACGTCGGCCACGGTGCACCAACAGGCCGCAACCGCCCCTGTCCCGGTCTTAGCAAATGCAGTGCCTTCCAAGGAATCGACCATGCTTGATGCTTACCTTTACGCTGGACTCCGCACGCCATTCGGCCGCGTTGCTGGCGCGCTCGCCCCAGTTCGCCCCGACGATCTTGTCGCGACGGTCATCCGCCACGTCCTCGAGCACAGTCCGTTTCGTGCTGACCAAGTGGAAGACGTGGTGCTGGGTTGTGCATGTCAGGCCGGGGAGGACAGCCGCAACGTGGCTCGCCACGCCGCGCTGCTGGCAGGCTTACCACCGAGTACGCCCGGCCAAACCGTCAATCGCCTGTGTGCGAGCGGCCTCGCCGCGGTCCTCGACACGGCGCGCGCGATCACGTCCGGAGAAGGCGAGCTTTATGTCACGGGCGGCGTCGAGAGCATGAGTCGCGCACCGTTTGTCATTGCCAAGAGCGAGGCGGCCTTTGGTCGCGAATTCAAGGTCTACGATTCCGCGATCGGCGCACGTTTCCCGAATCCGCTGATCGAGCGTCAGTTCGGTGCCGACACGATGCCGCAGACCGCCGACAACGTGGCGAGCGAGCTCGGCCTGACGCGCGAGGACAGCGACCGCTTTGCGGCAGCGTCGCAGGCGAAGTTCGCCGCAGCCCAGGCATCGGGCTTCCTCGCGGGTGAAATCCTTCCGGTCTCCGTGCCCACCGGCAAGAAGACGCCGCCGAAAGTGATCGACATCGATGAACACCCGCGTGCCGACACAACGGTGGAAACGCTCGGGACGCTGCGCGCGCTGCAAGCCGGCGGCGTCACGACCGCGGGTAATGCATCGGGGGTCAACGACGGCGCTGTCGCGTTGCTCGTCGGCAATCGTGCGATCGGGGAGACTGCGGGCATCGAGCCGATGGCACGGATCCTTGCCGGCGCCGCGGTCGGCGTCGAGCCGCGCGTCATGGGGATCGGCCCAGCCTACGCAATCCCGAAGGCCCTGGAACGCGCCGGCCTGACGCTGGGCGATGTGGACGTCATCGAGATCAACGAAGCATTCGCTGCGCAAGTCCTCGGCTGCCTGAAGCTGCTGAACGTGGCATTCGACGATCCGCGCGTCAACCCGAATGGCGGCGCGATTGCGGTCGGTCATCCGCTGGGCGCGTCGGGCGCACGGATCCTGCTCAACGCAGCGCGCGAACTCGAGCGACGCGGCGGGCGGTACGCGGTCGTGAGCCTGTGCATCGGCATGGGACAAGGGCTGGCCGTCGTCATCGAGCGCGTGTAACACCGGACTAATCGGCGGGGCGGCACCGGTGCGATCGGATGTTGCTGCCGCTCACGGTCGTGACGCCGCGCGTCCCTGCCGCCCCATCGACCATCTGGCGCAATCGGTCCCGCGCAGCGATTGCTCCATTTCCGGTGACACCCGCAACAAGACCTCGTCGGTATCATTCGATCCCGTCTTTTCCAAGAGCTCACCATGCATGACCCGCTCCGATCCCGGTCATCCCGAACCCGCCCCCGGCGAATCGTCCTGCCGCTCATTGCGATCGCCGCGATCGGCGGGGCCTTGACGGCAGCGTGGGCCTGGTCCGCCGGATGGATCGGCAATCAAATCACGGCTGCACGCTTTACCGACGTCATGGAGCAGACTAACGGGAAGGTGTATGCCGGCTTCCGGCGTGCGCACAGCAAGGGCGTGTGCGTGACCGGCCGCTTCCATCCTGCATCCGCGGTAACGGCACTGTCATCGGCTCGCGTGTTCCGGCAAGCCGATGTCCCGGTACTCGGACGTCTTTCGATTGCCGGCGCCGATCCGCACGCGCCCGACGCCGCCCAGCGCATCCGAAGCCTGGCCTTGCTGCTGCGGACCGACGACGGACAGCAATGGCGCATGGCGATGAACAGCTTCCCGTTTTTCCCGGTATCCACGCCGCAAGGATTCTACGAACAGCGGCTCGCAGCGGCGCCGGATCCGGCGACCGGCAAACCCGATCCGGCAAAGCTAAGCGCCTTCTACGCGGCACATCCGGAAGCGCGCCGTTACGACGCATGGGCGAAATCGGCTCCTTGGCCGAGTAGCTGGGCCAACACGCAGTTCAACGGTGTCGATGCGTTCCGCTTCGTGGCGACCGACGGGACGCGACACACCGTTCGCTGGTCAATGCGACCGCAGGCGCCATTCGTGGCGATGACTGCCGAGCAGCGTGCGCAAGTCGATGGCGATTACCTGAGCGAGGAATTCGCGCGCCGCCTGACACTCGGCCCCGTGCGCTGGGATCTCGTGGTCACACTGGCCGCTCCCGGCGACCCTGTCGACGACCCATCGCGCCCATGGCCGGAAGAGCGCGCACAGGTGATTGCCGGAACACTGGAACTGGACAGGCTCACGCCGCAGGCAACAGGGGCATGCCGCGACGTCAACTACGATCCGCTGGTCCTTCCGCACGGAATCGAACCCTCCGACGATCCGGTCCTGGCGGCACGTTCTGCCGTCTACGCCCAATCCTACAACCGCCGCGAACGCGAGATTGCTCGCGGGCAGGCATCCGACGCCACCGGACTGGAAGCTCGCCGATGAACCGCCCCATCCATTTCAACCGACTCGCCCGCCTGTTGCACTGGTCGATGGCGGCACTGATCGTCGCCATGCTGTTCATTGGCGTTGCCATGGTCGCGTCGCTATCGCTGCGCCCTTGGCTGCTCGATCTGCATCGTCCGTTGGGCATCGCAATCGGTGCGCTGGCGCTCGTGCGCATCGCAAACCGTCTGTCCGGCCGATCGCCGGCACTACCTGCCGATCTGCCGCGATGGCAGATCGCAGCAGCTCACGGGTCTCACCTGCTGCTTTACACGTTGATGATCGGTCTGCCACTGCTCGGCTGGGCCATGCTTTCGGCTGGCGACTTTCCCGTAACGCTCTACGGTAACGTCCGTCTTCCCGCGATTCTGCCGACGAGTCCGATTGCCTATGCTCGGTTGCATTTGGCTCACGTATGGCTCGCCTTCTTGCTGTTCGCGACCGTGATCGCGCATCTATGCGCAGCACTGCACCACGCATGGGTACGCCGGGATGGCGTGTTTTCTTCGATGGCCAGTGGTCCCGTGCGTTGATCGCGAGACGCTCGCCGGCCCACCACTGATTGGGTCCCGAAAAGACCGGGTGACGGTCTGGTGCAGGTATTTATCGTTATCGGGGAATCGACGAGACTGTCAGTACGTTAAACACCCGGCACTGAATGATATGACCGCGTTATCCGTATTGGATCTGGTAATGATCGGCGAAGGGAAGCGATTCGCCGATGCAGTTGACGAGTCGCGCCAACTGGCGCGCCACGTCGAAAAGCATGGGTATCGGCGCTACTGGATCGCCGAGCACCACGACATGCCTGGCATAGGTTCGGCGGCGACGTCGCTGATCATCAGCGACATCGCATCGGCCACGTCGTCGATCCGCGTCGGCGCAGGCGGCATCATGCTGCCGAATCACGCCCCACTCGCGGTGGCGGAGCACTTCGGCACACTGGACAGCCTTTATCCAGGAC
Source organism: Burkholderia sp. Ac-20345 (assembly GCF_017104825.1). Lineage (NCBI taxonomy): Bacteria > Pseudomonadati > Pseudomonadota > Betaproteobacteria > Burkholderiales > Burkholderiaceae > Burkholderia > Burkholderia sp. Ac-20345. The sequence continues at coordinate 22,493 of NZ_JAAGPO010000021.1, forward strand.
GCATCGACCTCGGGTTCGGACGTGCGCCCGGCAGCGCGGGAGCGGCCGTTCGTGCGTTGCGTCGCGGTGCCCCGGAACGAGATTTCGCGCAGGATGTCCAGGAAGTCATCGACTATCTGGCCGACGACGGCAAGCAGCCCGCTCGCGCCGTCCAAGAGCCGCATGCGATCCCGATCTGGATCCTCGGCTCGAGCCTCTATGGCGCCGATCTTGCAGCAAAACTCGGACTGCCATATGCGTTCGCGTCGCACTTTGCGCCGCGCCACCTGTTCGACGCGATTGCCCACTATCGGAAGAACTTTCGTCCTTCCAGACACCTCGCGGCGCCATACGTTACGGTTGGCGTCAACGTGTTCGTCGCCGACACCGACGAGGAAGCAGAATATCTGGGCAGTTCGCACCGCCGCTGGATGCTCGACCTGCACGTGGGGCGCCTGGGTTTGCTGCCCAAACCGGTCGAGGGCTATGTTCAGGGATTGCCTGCCCACGAACGCGACGTCCTGAACCAGGTGATGGCGTGTACCGTCGCCGGCAGCAAGGCAACTGTGGGAACCGGGCTTCGTGAGTTGCTGGCCCGGACCGGCGCGGACGAGCTGATGATCGATTCCCGTATCTACGATCCTGCCGCCAGAATGCGTTCGCACGAATACGCGGCCGAATCGATTCAAGACCTGCTCGGGTGACATTGTCGCTCCCCTGTGGGCACAGGGGAGCACATCGCCCCATCGCCGAATGATCGGTCGGTTGCGTGTCGCATGTAAGGACTCGAATTCAACTTAGAAACATACGGTCCGGCAGCGCCGGGGGCTACCGCTCTGCCCCATCATTCAACTGTGAATTTGCAGTTAGCCCGAATCGAAACTATCGGTGATCTGAATCACGTGACGCCGAACCATATCGCCCGAGAGTGGAGACGCCGCATCAGAAGGTCACCGATCGCCCCGAAACTGACACCCAAGCCGGGAAACCACATGTCCGCTTCGTGCCGGCGCAGTCGTGTGCTCAGGCTTCGACACGACGGACGGCTTGGCTAACTCTGCCAGTGACAGCCAAGACATAATGCCGCCTTCGCTTGCAGGTTCTTGCGCACAGTCAGTTGATCAGTCGACCCATCTCGGGTAGTCCGTATACCCTTCCGCTCCGCCCCCCTGCTTAAATTCATCCCGAAGCGGGTTGAGTGGGGCGCCGGTTTTCAGTCGATATGCCAGATCAGGATTCGCGATGTAAGCCCGGCCGAAAGCGACCGCGTCGATCAGCCCCTCTTCGATTAGCGCCTCTGCCTTCTCCGCAGAATATCCGCCAGCAGCGATGATCGTGCCCGGATAGTGTGAACGGATGGCCTTACGGAACTCGGGGCTGAATGGCTTTCCTCCGGCCCAATCCGGCTCCGACACATGAAGGTATGCCAGGTTACGTGTCGCGATTTCATTAATTAGCCCGATGGCGGCATCATTGTGTTCGTTTCCACCGTCGATACCGTTGAACTCGCCAAGGGGGTAGATACGGATGCCAATCCGTTGGGACGACCAGCCATCAATGGCCGCGTCCAGAACCTCCAGCACAAAACGCCTTCTGTTCTCCACGCTCCCACCGTATTCATCCTCACGTTTATTTGCGAGCGGTGACATGAACTGGTGCAGAAGGTAGCCGTGTGCGGCATGAATTTCGACCAGATCGAAGCCCGCCTCACGGGCGTTCTTCGTTGCCTGCCGAAAGTCAGAAACGATCTGGGCAATTTCAGGCTTCGTGAGCGCACGGGGAAATGACGTTTCTACGCGTACGGCAAAGCCATCGGCAGTGCGCAACGTAGTCTTGGTTTGGGGCGAAACCGCAGATGGGGCAACGGGAGGCAATCCCCCCGGTTGAAGTAAGGCATGCGAGATTCTCCCGGTATGCCACAGCTGAACCGCACTATGCCCGCCTGCATCGTGGATACGGCGGTTGATCGTCTGCCACGCGTTGATTTGCTCCGGTGTATGTATACCCGGCGCGCCTGAATAGCCCTTGGCTTGGAACGAGACTTGTGTAGCTTCAGAGATGATTAGTCCCGCGCCGGCGCGCTGCTCGTAGTAATCGCCCATCAATGACGTTGGAACGTCTCCAGGCTCAGCGCTGCGCAGTCGAGTCAACGGCGCCATCAGCACTCGATTGGGGACTGTGATTGCGCCAATGCGCAGGGAGGTAAAGAGCTTCGGAAACTTCATTTTCTTTCGCCATTGGATTGGCGCTTAAAAAGAACACGTATGCATCGTATGCTCAAAATTAGCGAATATAATTCCCCAGTTATGGGATGGACAGACTCTGGAGGGATAGCTCATGGAGCCCAAACGATTCGCCGATATCGCCACCTTCGTGTCGGTCGTCAGGCACGGAAGTTTCACCGCTGCGGCCGCGTCGATGAAGCTCACCCGCTCAGCGCTGGGAAAGAGCGTGAGCCGACTTGAAGAGTCGATGGGGGTCCGCCTCCTGAACAGAACCACGCGATCCATTAGCTTGACGGACGAAGGCCATGTCGTCTTCGAGCGCTGGGCGCACGTTCTGGAAGAGCTTGAGGACGTTGATGCAGCTGTCGCATCAAGAAGGCGCGAACCGACCGGCATGCTGAAAATCACGGCGCCTGTGGCACTTGGCCAACGACACGTTGTGCCGGTGATAAATGCTTTTCTGAGGAAATGGCCCAACGTGCGGACCGAGCTTTCGCTTACGCCTCGATTCACTGACTTGATCGAGGAGGGGTTTGACATTGCAATTCGCGTTGGCCATCCGAAAGCCAACTCAGAAGTCCTGACTCGAACTGTGGGGTGGCAGCAGTACATGGTGTGCGCGGCCCCCTCGTACCTAACGGCGCGTGGGACGCCGGCGTCCCCGAAGGAGTTGGGGGCGCACGATTCGATCTTCTTTCACAGCGCTGGTCACGCGCTCGCGTGGAAACTTCAGGACCAAGGCGAGCAGGTCGTTTACGAAGGTCCGGGACGATTTATGGCCGATAACGCTGAGGCAATACGCAACGCGGTGCTTTCGGGCGCTGGACTTGCGTACCTGCCCAGCTATGTCGTTGGCGCTGATCTGATCAGCGGGCAAGTCGTAGAGGTGCTGGAGGTCTTCCGCCCCAACCCCGAGCCCATCCGGCTTATGTATCCGAGCAAGAAATATCTCTCGCCGCGAATCAGAGCATTCATAGACATGTTTGCCGCTCACACCGGCGCCAGCGAATCGCTTCGGTAAACCCGAGCGTCCGCACTCACCCTGCACATAAGCGGACATCAACGTTCAGAAATATGTCCCGTCCTGGCCGAACTGCGCCGGTGAGCCCTTCCAAATCCTCCACATCTCGACTGCCATCTTGAAGTGAATCTCGACATCAGACGGGAGCGCTCGCGAGGGCCCCGTCATACATCATCTCAACGCATGAACATAGCGTGTCGACAATCGCGTCGAGCGGCACGCCAGGCCCGAAGGTCGCCGCCACACCCCGATTCCGCAGTTGTTCGGCATGCCGCTCAGGAACGACTCCGCCCAATACGACAGGAATTGTCGACCCGCGCGCGACCAATTCGCGAAGCACGGCATCGACGAGTTCGACGTGTGCACCCGACAAAGACGAGATGCCGACAAGGTCGACGTCGGCGGCTTCGGCCGCAGCAGCAACCGATGCAGGTTGCTGAAACAGCGGCATACGAACGACGTCATAACCGGCGTCTTCGAGACCGGACCCGACGACAGCCGCACCGCGGTCATGCCCGTCCTGTCCGAGCTTGGCGATCAGAATTCGCGGCTTGCGTCCAATACGCTTCGACAGCAGTTCCACTCGATTCTTGGTCGCCAGCCACAACGCGTCTTCCTGCCTCCGCTCGTCATAGGCACTCGCTCCGTCATCCACAACCGCAACATGACGGGGCCAAACCGCTTCCAGCGCTCGCGTGCACTCTCCAACCGTCGCGCGAGCGCGCATGCACTCGATCGTCACCCCGAGCAGATTACCTTTCCCGCTGCGTGCCGCTTCGGCCAGATCGCGCAATGCGGACGCGACCCGTACAGCGTCGCGTGACGCCTTGGTCGCAGCGATTCGCGTCGTCTGGGCGGCGCGCACATAGTGGCTATCGATCTCGCGCGAGGCAATATCTCCGTCCAGCTCCGGACTGACGAACCGGTTCATTCCAACGACGACCCTGCGGCCCGCGTCGATCTCCCCCTGTATCGCGGCGGCCGCAGACAGCAGACGCCGTTTGACCCATCCGGAGTCAATCGCTGCAATGATCCCGCCCTGCCGGTCGATGGCCTCCATTTCCGTGCGGACACGCGTTGCGATGCCATCCGTCAGGGATTCCATCATGTACGAGCCGGCCCACGGATCGACGGTATCGCACAAGCCCGTTTCATGCTGCAGAATCAGCTGAGTATTGCGCGCGAGTCGTGCTGCCTCCATGGACGGCAACGCCAATGCCTCGTCGTACGCGTTTGTGTGCAGCGACTGTGTACCACCGAATACCGCTGCCATCGCCTGGGCCGTGACACGTACGGCATTGTTCGCGGGCTCCTGTGCACTCAACGACCAACCCGACGTCTGACAATGCATGCGCAATGCACGCGCTTTCGGCAAACCTGAACCGCAGGCCGCTGCAACGTCCGCCCACAGCAGACGCGCCGCACGAAGCTTTGCGATCTCGGTATAGAAGTCACTGCCGACGCCGAAAAAGAAACTCAGGCGCGAGCAGGCCTCGTCCGGATGCACGCCGCGCGCCGTCATTGCGTCGACGTACGCCCTCGCATTCGAAAGCGTCAGCGCGAGTTCGAGCACCGCATCGGCGCCGGCCTCCTGGAAGTGATAACCCGACACTGACAACGCGTTGAACTGCGGCGCATATTGCGCCAGCCATGACGCGATGTCCGCCACGATTCGCATCGACGGTTCCGGCCCGTAGATCCACGTATTGCGAACCAGATACTCCTTCAGGATGTCGTTCTGGATCGTTCCGCGCAGCCGTGCAGGTAGCACGCCCTGCTCCTCGGCCGCAACGACGAATGCTGCCATGATCGGCAGCGCGGCACCGTTCATGGTCATCGACACTGTCGTCCGGTCAAGCGCAATACCATCGAACAGTCGCACCATGTCATCGGTCGTATCGATCGCGACCCCTGCAAGGCCGACATCGGCTGATGCCTCGGCGTCATCGGAGTCGTAGCCGCGCTGCGTCGGCAAGTCAAACGCGACCGACACCCCCTGTGCTCCCTGTTCGAGCGCGGTACGAAAGGCCAGATTGGTGTCTGCGGCATCGGCATAACCGGTGTACTGCCGGATCGCCCACGGACGCTCGGTGTACATCGACGCGTGGGCACCTCGCACGTAAGGCCAGGCGCCCGGTAGCGTGCCGAGGTGCGGAACTCCCGCGAGGTCCGCCTGCGTATAAATCGGTTTGAGCGGCACGGTGCGCGCACGCGGTTCGATCGGTGTCGCCTCCTGCCCCCCGACGGCTCGCCGCCGGGAAATTGACACTTTCATGTTCGCTCCCGGCATTTTTCCGTGACGACATCGGCAATCTTCATGCCGTCGCTGCCGCGCACGATTTCGCTCCAGTGCACGAGGCCTCGGGCGTCCACGCATTCGCGCACAACGCGGACGGTCAACGTGTCACCGATATCGAGGTTGCCGTGGAAATACAACTGACGTGCCGTCAGCAGCGGCACATGCGAAAAGCGGTGGCGGTGGCGCTGCCACTCCGCCCGGTCGGTGAATGCCTGGAAGTTCGCGAAGTACAACAGGTCGGCACCGTTGAAGTCCATGTTCGGACACGGCAGGAATACGGCACCGTCGGCGCGGCGCTCGCCGACACTCATGAGCATGGGAAGCGCCGATGCATCCCGTACACGCAGTCGCTTCGCACGTTCGGCCATCGATCGTGCATCGACCGGCACCGAATCGGCACGGCCATCGATACCGCTCATGCGCGCCTTCACCACCGAGCGGTTGTTGCAGGCGTGTTCGCGTGTCACGAACACCGACATCATTCGTACGACGCCGACCTCATCCTCGCCTCGCCGGATCCGCTGTTCGCTGAAATGGCGAATAGCGCCAACCCGGTGCAGCATGACATGGAGTTCAAATGCTTCATTTTCGCGAATCGCGTGACGCGGATTCATGTCGACCCATACCGCGACGAACGACGGATAGGCGCGCCGCCCAGCGTCGTCGAAAAACTCGGGAACGCCGCGGCCAGAATGCGCGGCCAGCGCCTCCCAGTGACGCTGCCCGCACTCCTTGAGCAGCCAGTTTTCGGAGAGCCCCGTGTGCGCGAGTTGCGGCATGCCGGCCCGATAGCGATGGATGGTGGAATGCATCGCGTCAGGCGACCAGGCTCTCTGCCGAACCTCGTGCGGCCGTCCGAGCAGCCTCGACCTGCTCGACGATGTGGGCGGCATCGCGCGCAACCCCGGAAAACCGTCCCGAACCCCACGTATGAAGCCAGGGCAGCCCGACGAAGTACAGCCCCGGAACCGGCGTCACGCCGCGCTGGTGCGCAGGATAGCCGCGGCCATTGAAGACGGGCGCATCAAGCCAGCTGAAATCGGGGGTGAATCCGATGCACCAGATGACCGACGTGATGCCGCTGGCCGCCAGATCGAGCGCCGTGCGTTCGCCGGACGGCCGCCACACGGGTTCATAGCGTGTGGCAGACGGCGCCGTTATCCCGTTCTTCTCGATGTAGGCATCGATGCCGGCATTGATCCGGTTGTATGTATCGTCGGCGCTGTCGAGTTGCGCCGCCAGGTCTGCGGAGAATTGCAACCGCCCGTCGACGAAGTCCTCGAGCCTGCCATACAGCTCCATCCCTTCGGCGGCAAAGCGGCGCAGATCGATGTCGCGACCGCCGTCGCGGCCGGTCACATAGTGGTTGGTGTTGTCACGGACGCCTTCGCGCAGCGGATGCGCATCGACCGGCATGTCGTAGTACTGCATGTCGGCAAGCCAGTCGACGACGTCCCGGCCCCGGTAAAAACGGGCACAGCGGGGCGCATCGCCCACCGCGAGGTACACCTTCCGCCCGGCGAGATGAAGATCTTCCGCGATCTGCGCACCCGACTGCCCCGATCCGACCACGAGCACCGGTCCGTCCGGCAATGCGGCCGGATTCCGGTACGCCGACGACTGGATCTGCACGATCGATGCCGGAAGCCGCTCGGCCATCCGCGGCACGATCGGCCGATGGTAGCCGCCCGACGCCACGACGACCTGGTCCGCCGTGTACGCGCCACGCGACGTCGCGATGCGATAGCGTCCGTCAGCGTCACGCGTCACCCGCTCGACGCCGGTATGTTCGAGCACCGGGGCTTCGACGCTCCGGATGAATCCGTCGAGATAGTCGACGATCTCGTCCTTCGTCATGAAGCCGTGCGGATCGGCACCGCGATACGGGTAGCCCGGCAGCGCACACTGCCAGTTCGGCGTCACGAGACAGAACGCGTCCCAGCGCTGCTTGCGCCACGTGTGCGTCACGGTCTCCTTTTCGAAGACGAGATGATCGATGCCGGCCTGCTTCAGGTAGTAGCTGATCGACAATCCCGCCTGCCCGCCACCGATGACGGCTACGCTGAGATGGGAATCGACATACGGAATGGTCGAGGAAACAATGGGTTCGGTTGACATCATGCAGTCCTGAATGTGTGGTGGTGACAGCAAGTAGATCGTGCGCGACGACCGCCTCAGATGAGTTCGATGACGGTCACGGTCGCGTCACCTTGCGGCGAAAATCGTTCCGCGTGCGCCTCGATCCGTACCAGTTCGTCCATGGCGGCCGAGCACGCAAACCCGTACTTCTCGCGCACCCGATCGGACGCGATACCCAATGCGCGGCGTGCCCGTTCGACGAAATCGTCGAGCGCGTATTGCGTGTCGGGTGTAAAGAATTCCGACACCACAGTCGAAGGCGAATAGCAGTTGGTTTCCGACTGGTCGGGCCAACGGACCCGAAAATGCATGACCGGCATGATTCCTCCTCATTCGGTGGACACGACTTGCGCACGCTGCGCCAGCCTGTCCCGGTAGATGTCCAGATGCTTGCGCGCGCTCGCTTGCCATGTGAAGCGGTTCAGCAGTGCGGGGACCGCATGAGCGAAATCGGGAGAACGCCGTCCCGATAGCGCATCGTGCAACGCGTCGGCGATCGAATTGACGTCGCCGGGATCGGCCCATACACACGCATGCTGGTCCAGATACTCTGTAAAGGGCTCGATGCGAGACACGACGACGGGTTTTCCGCATGCGAGCCCCTCGAGCACGACCAGCCCAAATCCCTCTCGGATCGATACCATCGACACCACGTCGGCGCAGTGCATCAGCGCCACCAGCGCCGTGTCGTCGAGCGGCCCCGTGGTCACGACAGGCTCGCCAACGCCGATACCGAGCCCGAGCGCGGCAGCACGCGCGACGAAGCGGCGCGCATATGCGTCGTGGTCCAGCAGGCTGGCACCGCCGCCGATCACGAGCCGTGCATCGGGCATCTTGCTGCGCAGTCGTGCGAACGCGTCGAGCAACGCGATGGCGTTTTTGCGGGCCTCGATCCCGCCGACCGCCAGGACGACGGGCCCGTCGTGCAAGCCGAACCGGCTCCGCACCGCCTGCATTCCGCCCTGGTCTACATGATCGAATCGGGCGACGTCGACGCCGTTGGACACCACGCTCGCCCGGATCCCGAACAATTCGCGCATCGTGGCCTTCCAGGCGGCGCTCACGCACAGCACCTGGTCCGCCTCTCGCCACGCTCGTTCCTGCCAGCTTTCGAGCTGCGGGTCGTCGAATACATCGAGGTGATGCACGGTCCGCACAAATCCGTCTATCGCCGCTGCCTGCTTCAGCTCGGCCAGCGCATTCCCCGTGATGCTGTCCTGCGCATGCAGGATGTCGAACCGGCTGACGTCGTGCTGCAGCAACGTGTTCCCGACCGCGGCAATCCGGCCGGCCACCATTTCGGCGATGCTGCTCGGACGGACATCGACGCGGGCCAGAACGACGCGGCACGGGACATCGCGGAACATCGCCTCCCCCGGCGCTGCCGGCGCAAACACGGTGACGTCGCTTCCCGCTTCGTGCAACGCGCTGGCCAGTTCGAGTGTGTGCACGACACCACCGCGCGGATTGACCGAGTGGGTAAGCAGCGCGATGCGCAATGAATCGCGACTCATCGGGCACCTCCGCTTGCACCGGCAATGAACGGGGCGATCCGGAAATCCCACAGCACCGCCGTTTCACCCGCCTCCTCGACGACGACCTCGCGCGTTGCATCGATGTCGCCAATCACCGCGCATGCGAGCCCGCGCGTGGCGAAGCGCTCCATGACCGTGTCGGCATGCGCCGGCCGCACCGCCATCAGGAACCCGTAGCTCGGAAAGGCTGTCAGCCAGCGATCGAAGTCGACACCTGGAGGACGCGGGATCGCGTCGAGCGCGATCCGCGCACCGACGCGCGAGCATTCGACGAGCATCAGCGCCGTGCCAAGCACGCCCGCCATCGAGATATCCTTCGCGGCATCGCATAGCCCGGTTTCGGCCAGCGCCGGCAGGATCTCGAGATCCGCGCGCAGCCGGGGCGGCGGCGCGCCGACCGACGCATTCCAGAACGGATACGGCTCCTCGAATGCGCCGCGCAGGTCGACCGCCATCATCAGGCGATCGCCCGGCCGCGCGTTGAAGCTCGACAGCAGCGCGCGGGCCCGGCCCAGGATCGATACCGCCAGCTGCCCCTGTGCGCTGCGCGTGTTGCTGTGACCGCCGACGATCGGTACGCCATATGCCGACGCAGCCGCGGCCATCCCGGCGAGCACCGGCTGCGCGGCGTCGATCCCGTCGCTCCACAACGCATCGACAACGGCGATCGGTCGCCCGCCCATCGCATAGATGTCACTGATGTTCGCCATCACGCCGCTGTACCCGGCAAACCACGGCATCGACTCGACGAAATCGCCGACCATGCCCTCGATCGCGAACAACAGGTAGCCGTCCGGGACCATGATCGCGGCGCAGTCGTCGCCGAGTGCCACAGCCTGCGCGAGATCCCGTTCGCCGTTTGGCAATGCCTCCGCCAGCGACGCGACCACGCCGGAGATATCGTGCTTGTGCTGGAAGCCGCGGCTCGCGCGAAGCATTGCGACACGCTTTTCGATGCTCATTGCCGTGCCTCCGAGCGCAGGACGAATCCGGAGAACGGCGTGCCGCACGGCGGATAGTGCGCCAGTTGCGCCTGCATCAGTTGATGGGAGCGGCCAAACAACGTTTCCTCGCCGAGCGCATCCCAGTGAAGCCGACGAAACAACGGCACGTTCTGCGATTGCACGTGTGCGACGAAGGTCCGGCACCCTTCGGCACGCGCACTGCTGACGGCCAGCGCGATCAGCATCGAGCCGATCCTACCCTGCCGGCGAAACGCTGGATGCACCGCGAGCCGCGAACCCATCCAGGTTCCGGGCACGGTTTCATGAATCCGCACCGTGCCGACCACCTGCTCCGGCAACCCTGCGCAGCAGCTCACCGCGACCAGCAATTGCGCGTGGCGATCGATATCGTCACGATCGTCGCCGACGAAGATCCCCTGCTCGACGCAGAATACGGCCCGGCGCAGCTTGTACGCTTCGTCGATTTCCCAGGGAAGCTCCGCCCATTTGATCCGGTATTCGGAAGGCCGGTACGTGTCGCGGCTGTTGACCAGTCCCATCTCTGCGCAGTACATGATCACGCCTCGTAGGTGGACAGCGACGAGCAGGCGCCGCACTTCCCGCACCCGGCCTTGATGTCGGCGGAACGCATGCCTGCGTCGCGCAACATGGCGCCGAGCGGCGCGAGTACCGCCCGCATGAAGTCCAGCGACGGCGCGGGGTGGCTCTCCAGCGGCGTGCCGCTGATCGGAACGAACGGCACGACAAACGGATACACGCCCAGGCCGATCAGCTCGCGTGACATGTCCAGAATCTCAGCCTCGCTGTCCCCCAGCCCGGCGAGAATGTAGGTGCTGACCTGTCCGCGGCCGAACACGGCGACGGCCGCACGGAATGCCGCCATATACCGGGATAACGGCACGCTCGCCTTGCCCGGCATGATCCGTTCGCGCACGGCCGGTGTCACGGCTTCCAGATGCATGCCCAGCGTATCGATCCCGCTTGCCTTCATCCGGTCGAACCAGCCGTCGTCTTCGGGCGGTTCGCATTGCGCCTGGATCGGCAGATCGACGGCCGCCTTGATCGCGAACGCGCTTTCGCACAGCACGCGGGCGCCGCGATCCGGCGTCGGCGGCGTACCGGTGGTCAGCACCACGTGCTTGACGCCGTCGAGCAGGACCGCCGCGCGCGCGACCTCGGCGAGCTGTTCAGGCGTCTTGCGCGCGATCGTCCGGCCGGCCGCGAGTGACTGGCCGATCGAGCAGAACTGGCAGGTCTTGCGCCGGCTCTCGTAGCGAATGCAGGTCTGCAACACCGTGGTCGCAAGCACATCGGCGCCGTGCAGGGTCGCGATGTGCGAGTACGGCACGCCCTCGAGGGTCTGCAACGCATAGAATCGCGGGTTCGACGGAAAACTGATGCTCGCAATCGGGATCGTGCCGCGCGACAGCAGGCTGACACCGGCCGCATCGGGCTCCGCCGCGACGAACGGCGATTCCCACGCGGTGCTCGTATGCACGGGCACCATGATGGTCACGCCGTCGACCGTCACGGCCTTGTGATCGGACGGCCCGGCGCCGCCGCGCCGGCTCGCGGCTCCGGCGCGCGGATCCACGAGACGCAGCCCGACCGATTGCAATTCAGTCATCAATTGCCGGCTCTGCACCGACGGTTTCGCGTTCGCGCTCATGGCAGGTTCCCTCGAAGTCATGTGCGGCCGACCCGCTGATCCCCATCGGGGTCACCGTCGCGGCCGGCCGATCGTTGATGGCAAGGCTCAGAAGTTCCGGTCGCGCATAGTGGCCGACCGAATCCATCATTCGCTTGCGCTTGGTGATCAGCGACATGTCCAGATCGGCGATCACCATCCCTTCGCCCGAGCGCAACGGCTCGGCCAGATGCTGGCCCTCCGGGGATACGATCGCGGTATTGCAACCGCCCCGCAGGGCCTTCTGCAGCGCCGGATCGCTCGTGACCGACGCGATCTGCGCGTCCGTCAGCCAGCCGGTCGCATTGACAACAAAGCAGCCCGACTCCAGCGCGTGGTGACGAATCGTGACTTCGATCTGTTCCGCAAAGATCGGGCCGACCAGCGAACCGGGGAACTGGCTGCAATGAATTTCCTCGTGCTGCGTCATCAGCGCATAGCGGGCGAGCGGGTTGTAGTGCTCCCAGCACGCGAGCGCGCCGACCCGTCCGACACCGGTCTGCGCAACCTTGAGTCCGGCCGCGTCGCCCTGCCCCCAGATCATCCGCTCGTGAAACGTCGGCGTGATCTTGCGGCGCTTCACCGCGAGGCGTCCGTCGACGTCGAAGATCAACTGCGTGTTGTACAGGCTGCCGTGGTCGCGCTCGTTCACGCCGAGCACGACGACCATCCCGTGCAGGCGCGCGCGCTCGGCGACCGCATGCGTCACGGGACCGGGCACCACCACGGCCTGCTCGTAGAGCCGCATGTGATCGGCGCCGGATGCGACCGGCGACCGCACAAACGAGAAGTACGGGTAGTACGGCACGAATGTTTCGGGGAAAACGATCAGCTGAACACCCTTGCCGGCGGCCTCGTCGATCGCCGCACAGACTTTGTCGAGCGTCCCGCCGGCACGCTCCAGATCGGGAGCGATCTGGACGGCTGCCGCCCGGACGATGCGTTTGTCGGACATGATGGCACCCGTCATTCGATCAAACGGTCCAGGTATGGATGACCAGCGCGTTCTCCTTGCGGTGAAGCAGCTGGATATCCAGCACGTCGAGCGGATTGATCGGTCGAATGCCCTCGATCAGCGACGCCTCGCCATGCCCGTAAAGTGCCTGCAGTGCAAAGCGGCACGCGTAGACCTTCCCGCCCTCTTCCATGAACTTGACGAGTTGCTTGTTGAAGTTCAGGTGACCGGGAAACGCCTCGTCGCCGAGCGTCGGAAACCCGCGCTGCAGGCCGAGTGTCACGCCGGGGCCGTAGAGCAGCACCGACGTCTCGAACCCCTTGCGCTGCAGGCGCGTCGCCTGCAGGAGGTTCACGAAGCCGATCGATCCCTCGAACGCGACTGTGTGGAACGTTACGAGCGCCTTCTCGCCCGGTTCCGCCTTGACGTCTTCGAACACTTTCTCCTCGTAGTCGACGAGGAAATCTCCCTTCTTGTGCAGAGGCTGATTCACTGCGGGCATGGCACGCTCCGTTTGAAAATGCGTTGAGTGATGTTCCCGAACGCTTTCGAGTCCGGGCGATCTCATTAACGCAACGCATATGCCAACCAGGCGCAGACCTGATGCAATCACTCTCCAATCATTCATTCGATAAATGCCGTTGCAGCCGGTCCGATCCTTGCGTGACCGAATGCGGCTCGGACAGGAAGCGGCCTGTCCGGGCGGTGGCGTGCACCTGACTGATGCAACAGGCATGAATGCGTGCGCATCGAGCGTGCATCGATGCATCAATCCGATACACGATGCAATCAATGCGATCAGCCGGCTTCAGACTGTCGATATAGATATTTTCTATTGATCCGCCATGCTAACGTTTTGATGAATCATCAAATGGAAACAGGTATGGATGACGCAATCCATCATTGGTCGAAGCGGCTGTCGGCAAGCAGAAAACCGGCGTATCTGTTGATCCCCGATCTCATCGAGGAAGATCTGGCGGCGGGCCGCCTGAAACCGCGCGATCGCCTGCCCGGACTGCGCGATCTCGCCGGTGCGTTGAACCTGAACTACACGACGGTGGCGCGCGCCTATGCGGAAGCCCGCAGACGCGGCTTGCTCGATACACGGGCAGGAAGCGGTACGTTCGTGCGCGGCCCGACCCGGACCATCCCGCTGTCGGGTGGGAGCAGCGTCGAGATGTCAATGAACATGCCGCCGGAGCCGCCCGAGATGGCCAGGCGACTGCAGGAATCGGCAGCCGCCTTGCTCAACGCGGCCGATCCGTATCAATTGATGCGATATCAGGATTTCGGCGGCACGCCGGCAGATCGCGCCGCCGGCCGCGTGTGGCTGGCGCATCGACTTCCCGGCTGCAGCGGCGATGCCGTGCTCGTCTGCCCGGGAATCCACAGCGCCCTCGTCGCGCTCATCTCTCGACTGGCACGCCGCGGCGATTCGATCTGCCTGGACGCGCTCGCCTACCCCGGCATCAAGGCGATTGCATCGCAATTAGGCGTGCAGTTGCAGCCGCTGCCACGCGACGACGACGGGCCGTTGCCTCATGCATTCGAATCGCTTTGCAGAACCGGACGGCCTGCCGCACTTTATTGCAACCCCACCCTTCAGAACCCGAGCACGGTGACGATACCGTACAGACGCCGTGAAGCACTGGCCGACGTCGCGATGCGCTACAACGTACCCATCATCGAAGACGACGCCTACGCGATGCTGCCGCAGAGCGCACCGCCTCCACTGGCGTTGCTGGCACCTGAACTGACCTACTACGTGACAGGCATGTCGAAGAATCTCGGTGCCGGACTGCGTATCGCCTACCTGCTGGCGCCGACGGCACGCGAGGCGCAGCGTATCGCCGGCGCGTTGCGCGCCACGACGGTGATGCCGAGTCCGTTCACGATGCTGCTATCCACCGAATGGATCAACGACGGAACGGCGAGCGAGATGTTGACGGCAATCCGGTCGGAGGCCCATGCCCGGCAGGCGATCGCCGCTCGGGTTCTCGGCGCGTGGCCGTTCGATGCGCATCCCGACGGTTTCCATCTCTGGCTTCCGATTCCGCACGAGAGCCTGTGGAGTGCGTCCGATCTGGCCCAGCATCTGCGAAGTCGCAGCGTCGCTGCCGTGGCAAGTGCTGCGTTCTCAACGGACGGTAACCCGCCCGCCGCGATTCGCATCTGCCTGGGCGGGCCGCAGGATCGGGAGCAGTGCCGGGACGGCTTGCAACTCGTCGCCGATGCATTGACCGATGCGCATCATTTATACGGTGCGACGCTGTGATTGACGGTCTGCACGCGTGCAAGCACGGCCAAACGGTCAGGCAGCGATCTGCCCGCACCATCGCGCCCCGCCCGGATTATTATGGTTACTTCCTGGGCGCATCTCC
Source organism: Burkholderia sp. Ac-20345 (assembly GCF_017104825.1). NCBI lineage: Bacteria > Pseudomonadati > Pseudomonadota > Betaproteobacteria > Burkholderiales > Burkholderiaceae > Burkholderia > Burkholderia sp. Ac-20345. Next base: position 37,679 of record NZ_JAAGPO010000021.1, read on the forward strand.
GTCGAGATGCGTGTAGTGAATATCGAAGGGCTTGTTCGTGATGAACAGGAACGTCACATCGTTGTCGGCCTGAGCGCCATGCGACATCGTCGTGCCTTCCGGGAACCACACGAAACTGCCCGGACCGAACGAGCCGGCGCTCGTGACCAGAATGCCGTCAAGCACGTACATCCCATGCGCACAGTTGTGCCAGTGGGAAACGTTCGTGAAGCCGGCCTTGTAGCAAATTTTCGCAACGGACATTCCCGTGTCCTCGTCGACGACACACAGCTTCTGCGGAATCGTGGCCTTCAGTTCGGGAACATCAAGCAGTTCCCACGGAATCATGTTGGTGTCGACGACTTTCACTTCTTGATTGCTCATTTCATCTCTCCTCACGTGACAATGCAATTCGAAAACCGCCTACCTGTACGCTGAAACAACACTTCAGTTACGGACAAGGACGTCGAATCCGGCGATGTTGCGACCCGATCGGCTGCATCCACACGCTATAAACAAGATCCCGACGTACACCAGTCTCCCGGACGAGGCAGCCATGGCTCAGTGTAGGCCGGCTGCCGCTACAACCGAGCACGTTCTCTCTCCGCTGCCCTGCCATATCGGCCCCCGACGACACTCGATTTCCGCTGACGTCCGCGCATGCTCGTCGGGTCGGAATCGGTGGCGTCGAGGAGACGTCTCAGGCATCGAGCCCGCAGACGTCTGGCAGCCCGATCAGCTTCGGTCGCTTACTGCGCCGTGCTTGCGGCTCGTGCGTACGTCGGGTAGTCGGTGTATCCCTTCTCGGAGCCACCGTACCAGTCCATCGGCGACGGCATTGAGATCGGCGCACCAACCTTGAGGCGATCGACCAGATCCGGGTTGGCGATAAACGCTCGTCCGAACGCGACGAGATCGGCGTCCCCGCTGCTGACCAGTGCCTGAGCCTTGTCGCCGCTGATCCCGCCGTTCACGATGATCGGTCCTGAGAAGCCGGGACGCACGATCTCGAGAATCTCGGGCAGGTCCGGACGGTCGAACCAGCCGTTGGTATCGCCGATATGCAGATACGCGACGCCGAACGATTCCAGCATCTCGGCAACGTACTTGTACGTCTCGACCGGATTCGGGTCCCGCACGTTGTTGTACGCAGCAAACGGTGAAATCCGAACGCCGATGCGATTCAGCGGAATGACCTCCGCCACCTGCTCGATGATCTCGCGGAGGAAACGAGCGCGATTTTCGACGGAACCACCGTATACGTCGTCGCGCTGGTTGGTCGTCGGGGACAGGAATTGATGCGGCAGGTAACCGTTCGCAGCATGGATCTCGACACCGTCGAATCCGGCCGCGACCGCATTTTCGGCACCGTGCCGATATTCCTGCACGGCCTCCTTGACTTCGTCGAGCGTCATGGCGCGCGACGGAGTCGCATGGATCTTCGTGTATACGCCGTTTTCCAGCTGCCCCCAGACATGGAGTTCATGCAGATCGTCATTCAGACCGGAAGGCGACACGGGCGCCTGACCATCCAGCAGCGCGAACGAGCTAGCGCGGCCGGTGTGCCACAGTTGAGCGACGATGCGTCCGCCCGCTTCATGCATCGCATTGACGACGCGGCGCCACCCTTCCGTCTGATCCGGCGTGTAGAGGCCCGGCGAGCGCTCGAACGACTGCGAGTTCGGCGTGATGTTGATTGCCTCGGAAATCACCAGGCCCGCACTTGCGCGCTGGGCGTAGTACTTTGCCATCAGCTCGGTCGGCACATCGTTCTCGTCTGCGCGAGCACGCGTCAGCGGGGCCATGACGACGCGGTTCGGGAGTCGGATCGCGCCAAGGTCAAAAGAATCAAAAAGCGAAGCCATTCAGTGTTCTCCTTGATGAGTCAGGCGAGTCGCTGGCGCACGAAACCGTGCATCCTGTATCGACTCACCATTCAATTAATCATCCGATAAATAAAGGGGCGTGGCGCCAGCGCCGGAAAGTGCCCTTCTCTACCATCAGACTGAAACTATATGTATTGCCCGACCGGCGTTAAAGCCGTGACAGACCAACTGATCATTAGCAAAATTGCTAACAAAATCGACGCGGTCTCGTCGGAGCGCTTGCCGGAAGCGCGGTTCACGCCTGAAGCCCGGGAGCGACTACAGCGACGAGCATATGTGCCGACACCTGCTCGGGGAATGCACCCGGTACGCAACGCTACATTGCGTGCAAGGCAACGGGGCAGCGGCCGCCTCGCTCACAATATGCGCATTCATGCAATCACGCCCGGTCAAGTTCCGCATCGGACCGACATGTACGGTGTGGCTATTCGACGCATTACTGCACCCCGACCGCCTCCGCCTCTTGACCTGTATCCGGACAATAGGCGGGATAATCGATGTAGCCACGCGTCCCCGCGCCGTAAAATGCATCCTTCCCGGCTTCCGCCAACGGCCATCCATGACGGAATCGCTCGACCAGGTCCGGGTTGGCGATGAACGGACGCCCGAACACTGCAAGGTCGGTCTGCCCGGATTCGATCGCCAGCCGGGCCGTTTCTGCCGTAAAGCCACCCGCCAGCATCAAAGTACCGCGATACGCATGTCGAAACGCCTGCTGGAATGCAGCCGTACCGAGATGACTGGCATGTACGTAAGCCAGACTGCGCTGCGAAAGCACATCCGCAAGTGCGAGCCACGTTTCGTCTTCCCCGTCGAATGCAGTCAGATCTGCGAGGCGCGCGTAGGGCGACACGCGCACACCAACACGGGTGCTGCCGATTTCTTCGCTGACGGCATCCACGGTCTCGAGCAGCAGGCGCAGCCGGTTGTCGATCGATGGGCCGCCGTACAGGTCGGCACGCGTGTTCAGGCCGGCGTTGATGAATTGCTCGAACAGATAACCGTTTCCGGCATGTATCTCGACGCCGTCGAATCCCGCGGCCATCGCGTTACGCGCCGCCACGCGAAAATCATCGATCACTTGCCGAATGCCGGCGACGTCCAGTGCAACCGGTACGCTCGTCGGCACCTGTGCCGGCAAGCCATCGTCGCCGTAAGCCTGGACGAGCGTATGAGCGGCGCCCACGGCGACCGACGAAACCGGGTGCTGCCCATCGTCGTACAGTGATGCGTGAGAAACCCGCCCGACGTGCCAGAGCTGTATGAAAATGCGTCCACCCGCGCGATGCACCGCATCGGTCGTCCGCTTCCAGCCGGCAATGTGCGCCGACGTGTGGATGCCCGGCGTGCACAAGTAGCCGCGCCCCTGCACTGACACTTGAGCGCTTTCAGTGATGATCAGTCCGGCCCCGGCACGCTGCGCATAGTACGTTGCCATGTGCGCGGGCGGAACGGTATCAACTGCACGTGCGCGCGTCATCGGCGCCATGACGATACGGTTGGACAGCCGCAGGTCAGAGAGATCGTAAGCATCGAACAACGTCGGCATGATGAACACTCCACGAATGGACGCAGGGATTCTTGCGTCCTATTTTGATCAGATATGCGAAGGAAAATCCGGAAGAACGTATTCCGCCAGTTCGTCGAGAATCTCGTCATAAGGCTGGCGGCTGACCTTCGGATTGAGCGCAACGTGCGAGACGCCGGCCTCTCGGGCTGCCGTCAGATATGCCCGCAACCCGTTGCGCCCAGCACGAAATCCGCCGGGGATCCGTTGGAACGGCACGTCCGGATCGTCGCTCAAATCAAGATAGCCCCCGAGCCCCCAGGGCTTGAACGCGTCGTCACCGGCAGCGAGGCGGACTTGGGTGCGCCAGTCGACACCTAGCTGCGCTAGCCGATCCACATTGGGCGCGGCTCCCAGGAAGCCGTCGAGATGATGCGCAAGCCACTGGATGCTTTGCTGCGCCTGCCCCACGGCGATCGCGGGAACCCGTCCGAACGGTGCCTTCGGCACCAGGTCAAGTTCGCCGGTCGAGCCGCCGAACCGGGCCGATTCAAAATGCGGAAAGTGCTCCTCGGACACGCTTCGATACACGGCATACGCGTCGCGATAACGATCGCCACGGCTCTCGTAGTCGATACCGAACATGGGATAGTCGCTGTAGCGATCGCCCGACGACAGGCCCAGCACCAGACGACCGCCGCTCAGCTGATCCAGTGAAGTCGCCTGCTTCGCGAGATTCAGCGGTTCGCGGGTCGGCAGCACGATTCCAGTGGTGCCGAGCGCAATGGTCTGCGTGGCCGCAGCCAGATACGAGATGTAGACGAGCGGCTCGAAGATCTGCGCAACATCCCCGTAATGGGGATCGTAGAACGGCACGTCGCGCATCCACAGCGCACCGAATCCCAGCGCCTCCGCGCGTTGTGCCATCTGCACGTGGCCTCGCATCGTGGGTGCGGGTCGTCCCGGATGGGTTTCGAGCGGCAGAATCAGGCCAAGGGTCAGCGCGCTCGGTCGGAACAGACGCTGGAATCCCGGATGCTGCTGGAGCGCAGGATGGGGAGTGGGGATATCGGTGTCCGTAACCGATGGGACTGCGGCAAGGGAGTCAGTCATGGCTATGACCTCGTGGTTTCGCATGACCCACAGTGTCATTGATTCCGCGAACGGGATAAACCGGCCAATGTGACCTGAACCCGGTCCCTCAAGTACCCAATCGCCGACGTGCTCCTCTTTGCGTCGATGCTAGTTGGCGGCAGGCGTTACCCGCTCCCAAGGGACACCGGCGGACCATGACTCGACGAGCAGGTCGATGAATGCGCGAATGCGCGGCGACAAATGGCGCTTGCTCGGATAGATCAGGCGAATGGGATCCGGCGCGGTGCGATAGGCGCTCAACACCTCTACGAGCGTACCGGCGCGCAGGTCGTTTCCCGTAATGTAGGTCGGCAGGTAAACGAGACCGAAGCCGGCCAGCGCAGCCTCGCGCATCGCCTCGGAACTGTCGATGTTCAAGCGCCCAGGTTTCTCGAATACATAGGGACCGTCGGACATCTCGAAACGCCAAGCTCGCGGATGTTCCGCACTGAGCAGAACGATCGTGTCGTGCCCCTCGAGGTCCTGCGGAATACGCGGTGTCCCGCGCCGGGCCAGATAATCCGGCGACGCACAGGCGACGAACTGCTGGGCGCCCACAGTTCGCGTCAGGATCTGCGAATCGTCTTTCGGCGTACCAATCCGGACCGCGATATCAAACCCTTCGTCGACGAGGTCGACGAAGCGATCCGTAAACCAGATGTCGGCCCGCAAATCAGGCCACTGCTTCAGAAACACATCTAGGATCGGCAGCACGTGGCGCTGGCCAAACGACAGCGGAGCCGTCAGCTTGAGCGTGCCGGTCGGCTTGCCCCGGCGCTGGGCCATTAGCGCATCGACCTCATCAAGATCCTGCAGGATCTGATGGCAGCGCTCGTACATGACCCGCCCCTCGTCAGTAAGGCTCAACGTCCGCGTTGTGCGATTGAGCAGGCGTACCCCCAGGCGGGTTTCGAGGCGCAGGATCGATTTGCCGACGGCTGAGCGAGTCACGCCCAGCGACGACGCTGCCGCAGTGAAACTGCCAGCCTTCACTGCCGCGACGAATGCGGAGATATCACCGAATCGGTTGGGTTCCAAGGTAGCCAATGCCTCGCGATGTAATTGGAAAGCGGCGTTCCCTGACATGGGAATCCATGTCCCCAATCATCGCCGTATCCTTCAAACCTGTCCAGAATCGAATCATATCGAGGCAGGACTTCGACATAAGCAGTGCGAGCAACAACACGCCCGAATGACTGTCGAGGATCCATGCCGCTTCCTCGACCGGAATCAAATCATGAATCAGCCCCCTATCGGGCCCCTGCCTGCAGAACTGCAAGCACATCCGGGATACCGTCGGGTATTTCAACCCGGGCGGTTGACCTTCGGTTTCATCATGCCGCTGGAGGGTTATCCGCAGTCGCCGTTCCCGACGCTCGAAAACCACCAGCGGCTGGCGACCATTGCGGACGAGGCGGGATTCTCCGCGCTCTGGATGCGCGACGTGCCGTTCTACGATCCGCAATTCGGCGACACCGGGCAGATGTTGGATCCGATGGTCTACCTGGGCTTCCTCGCGGCTCACACCCGCAAGATCGCGCTCGGCACCGCCGGCATCGTCCTGCCGCTCAGGGATCCGCTCATCGTCGCCAAACAAGCCGTGTCCGTCGACCAGTTGGTGAACGGGCGATTGCTGCTCGGCCTGTCGAGCGGAGATCGCGCGATCGAATACCCGGCGTTCAATGTCGCGTACGAAAACCGCGGGGAACGCTACCGCGATGCATTCGACCTGATCAAGACCGTCACGGAACAATCGTTCCCTCGCGCTACGACCCGGCATTACGGCACCTTGCGAGGCGACATAGACATGGTGCCGAAACCCGCTCGCGAACGCATGCCCATGCTCGTCATCGGCCGCGCACGCCAGGACTTGCGGTGGATCGCGTCGCACAGCGACGGCTGGATCTGGCACCTGAGCGATTTCAACCGCATCCCGGACCTGCTGCAGATGTGGCGTGCGAGTCACGACGGCAGTTGGGTGCGGCCCTACGGCTATGCGGCGTTCTTCGACCTCTCGGACAACCCGAACGAGCCGATGCAATACGTTGCCAACGGTATCCGGATCGGCCGCAACGCACTTATCGCGTTGTGGAAAAGGCAGCAGGCCCAGGGGGTCAGCCACGTCACGCTCAATCTCAAACCTCTGCGCCGGCCGGCGGAAGAGGCATTGGCAGAACTCGCGGAATTCGTCCTGCCGCACTTTCCGGCCGAGTAAAGGAGAAATTCAATGTCGTCAGCCACTTCACGCAGTCAATTGCTCGACACGCTGGATGCATTCGTCGATGCATGGGCGGATCCTCGCGTTGCGTCGGTCGACAGCTTGCTCGACGAAAACGTCGATCTTTTCAGCAGCCACCGCGGACATGTTCATGGAAAGGGCACTGTCATCGAGCGACTGCGCAATGAGTTTTCCGGCTCCGGGTTCACACGCATCACCGCGACCAATCGCGTCGCGCGTGCCGATCGCGACACCGCCGTCGTCAGCGCGTACGTCCACGGTGAAGTTCGTCCGGCCGGCGGACCTCGCGACTCAACTGTCACGGGGTTCGGCGGCGTTGTTGTCCTGACTGTCGAAACGCACCACGGCGAGCCACGGATTCGCGAAATCAGGATTCAACTGAACTGGACTCAGGGCGACGCCACTTCGTTGCCCGGATGGAAGCTCCCACCATCGGATCGCGCCTGGAAACCCGGCGACGCGCCAGCAGTCATCGTCAGCGAGCTCGACGCTCCCTGGCATCGCGTTCCCGAATCGTTACTTCCGGTCAGCGACGAACAAGCGATCGCCGACGCGTGGTTCCGTTATGCATGGGCACTGGATCAAGCCGATTTCGTGCTCTTCGCCGCGGCCTTCAGTGAGCAGGCAGAGGCCGAGCTGACACCCATGGGGCACCTGAAGGGACGTCGCGAGCTGATGACGACGTTGAAGGCGTTTCGCATGCCCTGGCCGTGGATGCAGCACAACGGTGAACCTCTCCGCATCGAGATCGGACCGGACGGAGATCACGCTACGATGGTGCTCGGCAGAATCATGCCCGGCCGCACCGGCGATGATTCCGGCAACCGGTTGTACGGCGCGCATTATCGGATCCGCCTCGCGAAGGAGCATGACGGCACATGGAAAATCGAGCACATGGCGTATTTTCCCGGCTGGTTCACCGCGTGACGAAGGAACAGCGGGCGATGCCGTAACGGCACGTTCGCTGAGTGAAGGCAGTCTGCCCTTCAGTGACCGGTGTTGCGTACGCGCTGGCCAAGCAGGACGAATATGCGTCAGGCATGCCGTCCCGCACTCATGCATTCAATGTTTCCTGGCAGGACTCGAATACGTCCGACACCCACGAAAGGAAAGCGCACAGCTTGGGCGCGAGGTTGCTCCGCTGCGAGTACACCACGGAGATAGGCTTCTGCGGCACCGGATAGCTCGGCAGCACTTCTACGAGTTCGCCGCGCCGCAGTTCCTCGCTTACTGCGAATCGCGCCGGCTGTATCAGGCCGAAACCCGCTTTCGACAGCGCGATATAGGTATCCGAGTTATTCACCTGAACGCTGCTGGTCATGCGGATTGTGGTCGGCCCAGCATCGGTCTGGAAATCGAACGTCGGCGGTCGGACGCCCTTGCCCGATGTGTAGTAGACGACACGGTGATCGGTCAGGTCGTCCAGCGTTTCCGGTATGCCTGCCTGCTTCAAATAGTCCGGGGACGCAACCGTCACGCGCTTGAATACACCGATCTGCCGCGCGATCATCGTCGAATCGCCCAGCACGCCGACACGAATCGCGCAATCGACGCCATCCTCGATCAGGTCCACGATCCTGTCGGTGGCGCCAATGATCAAGTTGATTCCCGGATACTGCTCCCGGAACGCCGCGAGTTTGGGAACGATCACGCATTTCGCGATCGACGTCTGCATGTCGATCCTCAGCGTACCGGTCGGTTTCGCGACGCCCAGCCTGTAGACGGATTCGCTTTCGTCGACGGCACTCAGGATCTTGACCGCGGACTCGTAATAGAGCCGACCTTCCTCGGTCAGGTGCAGCTTTCGTGTCGTGCGATTGATCAACCGCACACCGAGGCGCGTTTCCAGGTCCTTGATCGCGCGTGTCACGACTGGCTTCGCAAGCTGCAACGTATCCGCCGCTTTCGAAAAACCGTTCACGTCGACGACGCGAACGAAAATCTGCATGGTTTGAAATTTATCCATTGACTACTCCCACTGGCACCTTGTGCAGCCTCGTCTCGAGACGCAACTGCCACGCTAGTCCGTACGACCGCATGATCAAGTGCGACGTGCGCGTCGCCTGGATCATGCAGCAGCGCGCCCCGGCTCATGGTGCGCGTCGTTAACTCATCGTTAGCAATACTGCTAACAATCGACGCACGAACACGCTGGCCCTTGCGTCAATCCACGCTCGAAGGGGTAAACACCTACCGTCGACATGTGCTTCTATTGTCGGCTCATCACTATAATTTATCAACCGATCACTTAAGTGTCGGCAAGAAGGACGATACCGAGGCGAGCGAAGTCCTCAATTGCCTTCGTGCATTCCCGGGCCTGATCACCCCATTGGCAATGTCACGTCGGCGACGACCGACCATCAGTGAAGAGATGGCGGGCGCTGCGATTTTTCTGACCGGTATCGCAAGATAGTTCATGCATCTCGTGCGGATACTTCCCGGTCCCGCATTGCATGGAGATGCGCGCTGTTCACAGGAGAGCTAGATGGCAACCATGAAAGCAACCGTATTCATCGAGCCCGGCCGTATCGCGCTCGAAGACAAGCCGATTCCGGACATCGGGCCGACGGATGCACTCATTCGCATCACGACCACGACGATATGCGGCACCGACATTCACATCCTCAAGGGAGAATATCCGGTCGAGAAAGGGCTGACGCTCGGCCACGAGCCGATCGGCATCATTGAAAAGCTCGGCTCCCAGGTAAAGGGTTACCAGGAAGGTCAGCGCGTGCTGTGCGCGGCCGTCACGCCGTGCGGGCAGTGTTCGTCGTGCCTGATGGGCTTCCACTCCCAATGCGGCAGCCGATCGCCGAGCGGCTGGAAGGTCGCTGGCGGTTGGAAGATCGGCAATTATCTCGATGGCTGCCAGGCCGAGTACTTTGTCGTGCCCGACGCGCAGGCAAACCTCGCGCTGATCCCGGACAACCTGACGGATGAGGACGTTCTGCTCATTCCCGATATCGTCAGCACGGGCTTCTCCGCGGCCGAATCCGCCGGCATCAAGATTGGCGACGTCGTCGTCGTCATCGCCCAAGGCCCGATCGGCCTCTGTGCGACGAGTGGCGCACGGCTCATGGGTGCCGGTCTCGTCATCGCGGTCGATCCGGTCGAAGAGCGGCTGCAGAAGGCGAAGACGATGGGCGCGGACGTTCTGCTCAATCCGACGAAGTGCGACGTGGTCGAGGAAGTAATGAAGCTCACCCAGGGCGTGGGCGCGGACGTCGCCCTCGAATGTCTCGGCCGAGACGAGACGATCGGAACGTGCGTCAATGTCACGCGCCCAGGCGGCACAATCTCGAGCGTCGGCATCTATTCGAAGAGCATCCCGATCCCGCTGGACGGCTTTGGCGCCGGCCTCGCCAACAAGCGCATCGTGACGTCGACCTGCCCGGGCGGCAAGGAGCGCATGCGCCGACTGCTTAACGTAGTGTCGAGCCAACGTATCAAGCTCGATCACCTCGTGACACACCACTACTCGCTCGACGATGTTGTCGAGGCTTATGAGTTGTTCGGCCATCAACGGGATGGAGTCGTGAAACTCGCCCTGAAACCGTAGTCAAACATCACTGCCACTGCGTACGCGCCTGATCGTCCAACCCCTGATCAGGCGCACACCGCGATCGATTAAGTGACGTCAGGTACGGCTAGAACTGCACATCGTTTGCAGATGTGTCGGATGTCGTACCGACTGCCTTTACACGACAGTTAGCCTGTGACAAAAATATCACGGTTCATTGTGATGAACTCCCGTACCGAGATCGGCTTTACCCCAGTAAGGTTCCGGAGTTCCTCGGGGTTCGGTAAGCGGATCGGGGCTTTGGAATTCGCGAGTGCTGCGCCGACTGCAGATATATGTTTTGCCATATCTGCATTTAACATTGAGTCGGGATCCGACTGAACCTGCGCGAGAATATCTTCAGTCCACTCAGTTTGGGTAAGCGCATTGAAGCGAATTGGCCGACCGAGCACATCGGATAACATCAACGCAATCTCGTCGTGACTGCATTGTTCCGCGCCGGGGGGATAGTGCACACTATGCCCTTCGAACAGCGTTGGCCGAAGAATGGCAGCGACCATGAGGCGGCCGGCGTCGATGCCACTTATCCACGGAACGTTGACATGTCCAAAACTGTTGGCGAAGCCGGAATTTGCCTTGATAGATGTGCTGTGGAGCGTCGCAAGGTTCTCCATAAACAAGGCTGCAATTCGAAGCACACAGACGTCCAGTCCGGCCCATTGAAAAATCTCTTCCGCCAACCACTGTGCCCTACCCAGGTGGCTTGGGCTATCGGGGTGCGCAACCGCCATTGACATCACGACAATCCGCAGCCCATTTTGTTTCTCGCGAGCAGCAGATGCAAAGGTCGCGGCTGCTGGGACGATGCCACCTGCAATGGGATACGTGAAGGTTGCAGTTGTAACACCATCCAGCGCAGCGACGAGGCTCCGTCGGTCGTTGAAGTCCCCCAACGCAATGTCTACGCCTAACGCCTTCATTCTCTCTGTTCTCTCGCTCTCGCTGCGCGCAAAGACACGAACTGCATGCCCGTTCCGCAACAACTCGTCTACTACGTGTGCAGACGTGCCTCCGTGGCGGCCCGTTGCTCCAGTAATCAGTATCGTTTCTTGCTTTGAGAGATTTTCAGACATGAGATGGTGACCTTTCTATTCGAAATGACGACAAGCCCCTGAAAGCGTTGCGGGGACAGCCTGTTCTTACCATATTAATATTGCAGTCCTAAGCGATTGGTTGATACATCAAGCTGCATGCAATCACCCGTTCGCATCGGTTGATGTCAATAGCAACAAGCTCGACAGATCTGCCGCCCCACCCTCCCAGTCAACACCGTGTCCAAGACCTGGACTTGTTACGAGAAATCTATCGGTGTCCTGCCGTCGCTGCACACGCGCTATGCAAATGAAAATCGATCGCGCACACGCAAGGTCGAGCTCCAGGTAAGGTCCGCGCGGTCCCGCCGCCCTCCAACGAGGGCACACCGTTGACGACCCAGCACGGAAGCCACCTTGGGGTCGAACGTACACCGCAGCGAGCCCTCAGATCGGTCAAGCCTGTTACTATCGATATAGTAGCATATAGTTACTATCATCATGAAAGCAACTGTTTCCTCGAGGGTCGTATGAAACGCGTGGATCTGAGCGAGTGGCCCTGCCCTGTGGCCAAAAGCCTGAGTCGAGTTGGAGAGTGGTGGAACATCCTGATCCTCCGGGATGCCCTTTATGGTCTGACACGCTTTGACGAGTTCGAGAAGAGTCTTGGCATCGCGCCGAGCATGCTGACCAAGCGCCTGTCAGATTTGGTGGCAACTGGGCTGATGAATCGCGTCCAGTACAGCTACAAGCCCCCCCGCTATGAATATCATCTCACTGACCTTGGTTGGTCGTTTCGCCCCGTGATGCTGGCGCTTATTGAGTGGGGAAACGAGCATTTTTCCCCGGAGGGTCGCTCTGTACAGTTGATTGAACGGACCTCTGGAAGTCCGGTTCGCATGGGGCTAGTGGATCTACAGACTGGCCGGGCAATCAACAACGAAGAGTACGTTGTCGTGCCCGGCCCTGCTGCAGACAAGATAGTTCAGGACCGCTTCGCTTATATCGAAGCAAAGCGCGCAGCAGAAACCCATACCGATCCCCCGCAAGAAGCCTGCGGATGAAATCTGCCTGTGGTGTTCCGCTTGGACGTTCTTACTTCGCATCTCACGAAACACGGTTCAACACGAGTCCTTGACTCATGCGATGGCGCAGTTGGATAGATCGGGAGTCATCTCAGGAACAGGGCTCGAGGCAGCGGCCGCTGTACAAGGGGCACCCTTTTGACTGGCCGGCGATCGTGTTTCCGTCACATGTTGGCCTGTCAACACGGTCGCCTTCATTTCTAACCAGCAGGACATACACTCGGGCGCCCCATACTTCGCGTCATCGACAACGGACCACCGCTCTCAATGCCCGCCACCTTCCTGACTACACCCGGGAACGAACTCAGTCGCAAAACCAAGCCTATTCAAGATTGCATGCCCGTTTGCTAACCAGCGCGCGATCATGCGCACGAAACCATCCGGCGGTTTCACGCGTGAACAATGCCGTCAGGACGAAAGCAACGACCATGAGACCCGAGATGAAGTAGAGCGCGTTGTTATACCCCGACGCAGAGCTAAAGCCCCCGCCCGCACCAATGAGTGCACCGATCACGAACGGCCCGAACCCACCAAGATAGATCCCTGCATTGATGATGGAACCGGCGATGCCGGTGGTGCCTGGTCGGGTCGAATCGAACGCGATCGCGTAGACGAGCGTGTACGGCGCATTCAGTGCGCATCCGGCAAAGAGCTGGATCGCGATCAGGGTTGCCAGGCTCATGGACGAATACTTGAACAGCAGCATCCCGATCGCTAGCCAGACGAACACTACCATCAGGCACAGCTTGCGGCCGACGCGATCGGAGATCCATCCCCAGACGATCTGGCCGATCCCCCCAGTGATCGTGAACAGCACGCTATATGCAGCGGCCTCCGCGAAGTTGTAATGCGCGACAAACGCCAGATACTGGGGCAGCCAGAAGCTGATACCGAAATAGCCGACGATGGCCAGCAGCGAGACCAGCGCGATGACGGAGATGTTCGGATTTTTCATCGCAACCCCGAACGAGCCTTTCGGTGCACCCGAGCCGTGTTCGAGATCGGCGGTCAGCGGTGGCGTCTCACCCGCTGCGGCGATTTGCGCATGTAGCCGGTCATAACGCTTCTCGCTGCCGTACCACCAATACAATGCAAATACGATGATCATCGGGATCGGGAACAGCAAGAACGCGATACGCCAGTTCTCCGGTCCATAGATGCTCAGCAACCCGCTGATCGCGAACCCGCCCAGCAACGTGCCCCACGGGTACCCTGTGTGATGAATGCCGAGCGCGAGACCTCGCCGCTCCTTTGACCACCATTCGGCCAGCGACGTGACCTCGATGGATTCACCTGCTCCGCCGAACGCGTGCGACAGAACCTGTAGCGCAATCAGCACGCCCAGCGTTCCCGTCAACAGGTTGAACCCCGTCAGGAACGTAAACAATGTGTAGCCGACGACGATCGGAAGATGACGGTACTTGCGCCGCCAGCCGTGCCCGCCCTTGTCAGCCCACACCATTGCCGGGATCGCGATCAGTGCGGTCGACATCGTGATGATGGCTGCGTACAGTCCGATCGTCGTCGCACTCGTTCCGAATTCCTTGGTGATCGAGGGCAAGACGGCAAAGAACATCTGGCGCGAGTTAGCGTCCATCGCGTAGACGAGCCACAGCAGCAGCAACGCCATCCAGGATTCCTTCGCGATCTTGCGCGTGCCCGGCGTCGATCCGGCGCGCTCCGGCGCCGCTCCGCTATTCATCGTTTCCATGTACTCCTCTCCTCTTCTCTTATTTCGGGGCGGCGGCCGCTGTGTGGAATACGCGTCATCGTGCGAGACCACCGACGAACAAATGAAGCGCTTCATAAAGCGGCTGCTTTGACGCGCTTCAGTTGGAGCATCGTCGTTGCCGCACGTTTCCCGTGTCGACTACCTGAAACAGCATGAATGCGCGTGGCCGACGGTCCTTTGTCCGCCACTACGCCGCGGGTCGGTTCGTGGTCGTGCGCCTACTTGAGCACGACCGGATTCACGGGCGCCCCCGTTCCGCCAACCACCTTCAACGGCGCGGCCGTATAGAGAAACGTGTATTGCCCGTCTTGTGCGCAATCGTCGGCAAGCGGATCCAGTTGTGCGATTTCGGTCATGGTGATGCCAAGATTCCGCATCAATGCGTTGTGCAACGGTAAGTCGACGCCTGAAACGGGATCGGTCGTCACCTCGTTGGCGATCGTGTCTGTAACGAGATTCGGGATCTCCATGTCGTGGAACCACTGAACGAGTTTGCGACTGTACGTGAGGCCTGGCTCCTTGAAGTTTGCGTAGAATTCCGCGCGATCCCGTTTGTAAAATGAACCGATCCATCCGGTACGAATCACGAGAATGTCGCGCTTCTCGATCGAAACGCCCTGCGCATCGGCCGCGGCCAGCAGGTCGAGATGCGTAAACGTCTCACCCGGCTCCAGCACCTCCTTCTTGCGGTATCGCGCGATGTCGATCAGCACGCCACGCCCCACGACGCCGCGCTCGCCGATCGGACACACGCTCGCCTTCGCAAGGCTACCGATCGTCGTCTCCGCGTCGTAGCCGTTCCAGATCTGATCGTCGTACCAGACGTGGCCAAGCGCGTCATATTGTGTCGAACCCTGCAGGTACATGAACATCACGTCGTCGGCATATTGATACGAGCCGGGAAACTTCGGCCCCTTGCCGCAGCAATATTGCCCGCGGTCCATCACGTTCATGCGTTTGGCACCCTGACGCCCCGGCCACACGGGATCGCCGTCCGGATCACCCATGCGCACCTGAAGCGTGAACGACTTGCCTTGCTTCACGGTTGCGATCCCCTTGAGCGCTTCCGTAGCCGTCAGATAGTTCAATGCGCCGACTTCGTCGTCGGGCCCCCACTTCCCCCAGTTCCTCGGTGAGTCTGCGAGCAGTTCTCGAACGTGCGGTACGTTTCTGGCTTCCATGTCTTCCTCCGTGCTGCGATGGTGCATGTCGTGACATGCGATGATTTAAGTTACGTTTTTTCGTGCGACAGCCGCGCCTGCCGGCCGATCTGGTCCGCGCGGTTCAATCCTTCCGCCAGGCGATCGGCCGTCAGCGCGGGCACCATGTTGCTGCTGTAGCGGGTTGCGAGCGTCGCGCCGACGACGATCGACATTTCGTCGGGCGTCAGCGGTGCGGCCTGTCCGAGTTCGTCGAAGGTCACGGGAAGACGCACGGCCAGCAACAGTTCGAGCAGCGCGCGAACCTCGGCATCGCTGCGCGTCTCGATCAGCAACTGGACCAACGTACCGAATGCGACCAGTTCACCGTGCAGCGCCGCGGCCATCGAGGGAATGGCCGTCAGCCCTCGGATCAACGCATGCGCGAGGGAAAGTCCGCCACTCTCGAAACCGATACCGCTCAACAGCACCGTCGCCTCGACCACGCGTTCCACGCTTTCGTCAACCTGCCCGGCAGATACCGACCGATATGCAGTTGGTCCGAGTTCGACGAGCGTGTCATAGGTGGCATCGGCGAGCAGCAGCGCGGTATGCAGCGCCGGCGTACCGAAGGAATTCTTGCCGCCTGAGCCGTGGCACTGCCGCGCCTCGAATTTCTTGCTGACGGCGTCACCGATCCCTGCCGCAAAGAAACGGACTGGTGCTTGCGCGATAATCTTCGTATCGACGATGACGGCCGCCGGATTGCTCGTCAGATACTCGACGCCGGCGACCTTATGCTGGTCGTCGTACAGCACGATAAGGCGACTCGTCGGCGAATCGTTCGAAGCCACTGTCGGGCAGATCACCACCGGCAACCCGAGGGTGGCCGCCACGCCCTTGGTAGAGTCGATGGTCTTTCCGCCGCCCAGGGCGACCATCACGTCGGGTTCCGAGGGCCTTGCCTCGACAACAAGGGCGTCGATTGTCGATTTCGAGCATTCGCCGGGAAACGCGATGCGCCGATGCGCGAGCCCGGCATCGGCCAGCACGCGCTCGACAACCGGCCAGACCTTCTCTCCGACGATCGCGTCGCATAATGTCAACGGCCGGCGAAACCCCATTCGGCCGAGTTCACGCCCCAGCTCGAGCAATGCATCCGGGCCCTGGACATACTGGCCCGGAAATCCCATCGTACGTAGCATCTTTGAATCCTCGCTTGTTGGACCGGGTTTGCCGGGTCAGGTCATCAGCCAGCCGCCAGCCACATCGATCACCTGACCGGTCACGAAGCTCGCATCCGCCGACGTCAGGAACGCGCAGACTGCCGCGACTTCATCCGTGGTCCCGAGGCGACGCAGCGGGGTAGCGTTCACCACGGCCGAATTTGCGTCGCTGGAGACGGTACGAAGCAACGGCGTGTCGATGCGGCCGGGAGATAGGCCATTGACCGTGATTCCGTGCGGCCCCAACTCACCGGCAAGGTGACGCGTGAACGCGATGAGCGCGCCTTTCGTCGCGCTGTAGTGGGCGCCGACGATGTCGAGATACGCCTTGCCCGCCACTGACGACATCATCACGATTCGGCCGAACCTGTTCTTCACCATCGCAGGCGACGCGACGCGGCAGAAATGGAACGCGCTGTTCAGGTTGACGTCGACGACACGCGCCCACTCGGCTTCGTCCATCTCGAAGATGCGCTTCGGCAAGCCGTCGTGTTTTGGCGAGATGCCGGCGTTCAGCACCAGCGTATCGATCGATCCCAGCGCGCCGGATACGGCGTCCACGGCACGCTCGCAGTCCTCGTACTTGCCGACATCTGCGGCCACGAAGTGAACGTCACCACCATTTCGTTGCCAATGATCGACCTTCTCTCGCCCGAGGCGCTCGTCAAAGTCCACCACGCCAACGCGTGCACCGGCGCTGATGTACCTCTCGACAATCGCCGAGCCGATACCGCCGACCCCACCCGTCACCAACACAACACGCCCTTGATGATTCATTTCGTCACCGTACTGTTTTGCATGCTGGAGGACTCGCTCCGCCGCGGTCCGCACATTCCATGTCGATTGCTGGAATCGGCTATGATTCCAGTATTATTGAAGCGCTTCATTTTTGGGATCAGGCAAGCCATCATGAAAAATTCTGAAATGACGGAAGTTCGATGGATCGCAAGAATATGAAGCGCTTCAATTATTGGATCGACGGTACTCCCTGTCGACGCACGTTTACCCGTAGGGCACAATGACCAATCCGGGTCTTCAACTTTGCAATAATTGCAGTCATGAAAGATTTCGACTCCCCCCGCCCCACCCTCGAGGATGTCGCGAGGCTCGCAGGGGTCTCACTCGGCAGCGCCTCCCGCGCCCTCTCCGTGCCGAACCAGGTCAAGCCAAAGACGCTTGCCCTGGTCAAGCGCGCCGTGGAGCAACTCGGCTATGTGAGCAACGGCGCCGCGCGCGCGCTCGCTTCCAGGAAGACCCGGACGATCGGCGCGATCTATCCGACGATGTACAACCCGGCGTTCGTCCAGTCCCTCGATACGCTCCAGCGCACCCTGTGGGATTTCAATTACCAGGTCGTGCTTGCCAGCCACGAATACAACCCTGAACGGGAGTACGACGTCGTGAAGGCGGTGGTCGAGCGCGGCGTGGACGGCGTCGTCCTGGTCGGGACCGCGCACGAAGACCGGGTGTTCGACCTGATGCGCCAACGACGCATCCCGCTCGTCTTGACCTGGGAAAACGACGAGCCTCGCTATGGCGAGTGCATCCATTTCGACAACCGGCAGGCGACCTACCTGATGACGAAGGAGGTCCTCAAAAGAGGACACGAGCGCATCGCGACGATTTGCGGCTCGCTGGAGCACAACAAGCGTGCCCGCCAGCGCGTGGCCGGCATAGCGGATGCAATGAAGGAAGCCGGACTCGAACTCGATCCGAACTGCGTGATCGAGGAGCCTTTTTCGATCGAGGGAGGACGCGACGGAGCACGCCGCGTCATCGCGATGGACACGCGGCCGACTGTCCTGATCTGCCACACCGACCTTCAGGCAATCGGCGCATTGCACGAGTGCGGCGAGCACGGTATTCGCGTCCCGGAGGACATGTCGATCACCGGGATGGACGATATCGAACTGGCAGCCATCACGAAGCCGCCGCTCACGACCATCCGCGTCCCGACGAGGGAAATCGGCGTGCTCGCTGCGCGACGTATCGTCGGGCTGGCGGAAAATCGCACCTTCGACGATCCGCAAGCCGTCGCCGCGGAAATCGTGTTGCGCGACAGCCTCGGCGACGTACCCGACAGTGCCCGACGCCCGGCTACGTCTAGGCGCACGCGCAAGCAGGCCTGAGGAAACGCGCCGAACGGCGCTTTCCCCATAAATGACGACCTTATCGAATGAACTGCTCGACGTAGTCGGCACCAAGACCGGCCCTTTCGTAGTAACGCCTGGCCGCCTCGATCTTCGTGAATACGTCCTCGTAGCCGACGGCAACGCCTTGCGGGTCGACGTACGTATAGCCGCCCGTCACGTGAAACCAGGTGATCATCTCGTCGACGCCTTCGGGCACGTAAAGCGTATGCGTCTCCCCGGCGGGCTCATAGGCATAGCCACCCTCCTCGGCCACCCAATCATGCTCCAGGTAGTACCAGCGCCCCTTCAGCACGATTGCGTGAACGGGGCCGGTATGCCGATGGCGTGAAAGTACGCCGGCTTGGCGCACCCGGAGCAGATTCACGTAGTAGCCCTGGCTTGCGCAGAGAAGCAGCGGCTTGAATGAGACGGTCTGCGTTGTCGGCACCCACAGATTGTCGTCTTCCAGCCATTTGCCCAGGACGCCGGTGTGAACGATATCCGGAGACATGAAAGGGACCTGCGGCAATGCGTACGGGACAGCGAGTTCGTCGGGTTTACGTTCAAGCGTAGTAGACATCATTGAGCTCCGGGTGAACATCGAGACGGTAGTGAGGAACGCTTCATCCAGCCAAATATGAAGCGCTTCATATTTTGGGTGCTTATCTTGTTTCAGAAGCACCTGGGTCGCCAGTATATTTGAAGCGCTTCATATTTTCAAACACTCATGAGCAGGCCAACCGTGAATCCCGTGTCGGTCGTCAATCGGCGCCCCTTCGGCGCGCCGGAATCGGGCACCGTGCAGACGTGCGATCAACACGCGCCGATCGTCCCCGCCGGTTGGGCGACCCCAGCGGCTTTCCCGCGTTGGGTCACATTGCTATTTGTCGACCGATAGATAACAATGGCAGCGGATCAGGAGCTCAATCATGTCGAAGCCCAAGCGCGTCAATTCTGCCCCCCCCGCTCACCCGGAGCCGGTGAAGCCCGCGAGCTCGACGGTCGGGCGACGCCTCGCTCCCGAGGAACGCGAACAACAGATCGTCGACAAGGCGATCGAGCATTTCGCAACGCACGGCTTTTCCGGCAGCACACGCGAACTGGCCCGCGAGATTGGCGTCACGCAGCCTCTGCTGTATCGCTATTTTCCGAGCAAGGATGCCCTCATCGATCGCGTATACAGCGAGATCTACAAGTGGGATCCCACCTGGGAAAAGCAGATCTCGGACCGCACGATTCCGCTGCAGGAGCGCCTTTCAGGATTCTATCGGTCGTATGCACACACCATTCTCCAGCGGGAATGGATACGCACCTTCATCTTCGCGGGCCTCAGTCGAGAAGGCATCAACACGAAATACCTGACCAAGCTGCGCGAGCGCGTCTTTCTGCCGGTTTTGCGCGAGCTGCGCAGCGCCTATGACATTCCCGACCCAACGAGTCATGCCCAGCTCGACGCCGAGATCGAGCTGATCTGGAATCTCCATGCGAGTATTTTTTATATCGGTGTCCGAATGTGGGTATATGGGTTACCTGTACCGGAAGATGTCGATACGCTGGTCGATCGACAGGTCGACGTATTCCTGAACGGAACGCCGGCAACGCTGAAAAAGATGCGTGCGCCTTCCCGCGTGTCGCGCCGCAGGTCCGCATAAGTCCCACCTCACCCGTCCCCTCCTTCCTGCGCGCATGCCAACGCCGCGGTAGATCGCAGTAGCGTCCCGCGCCATTTGCACCGGTTCCATTTGCAGCGCCCTGGAATATCCTTTCCACCAGATATTCTTTTGCTTTAGGCACGCGTCGGCTTACGATCGTGTGCCGACATGGCGCGCCCGCACGGCAGCCGGTCGTCGATATGCGTTGCATCTGCCCTCGATTCGCCATGACCGCTTCGACCGACAAGATTATCCATTGGCTGCTTTCGAGCCTTGAACCCGCGAGTTCGCTATTTCACGTCGGTCAGTATTGCGGCGATTGGCAGGCATCGACCAACGGACGTGCACGCGCGAGTTTTCACGTCGTTCTGCATGGCACATGCTGGCTGCATTTCAACGATGGCCGTCCCAGCATATCGGTCTCAGGAGGCGATGCAGTATTCCTGCTCCGTGATATCCCGCACTGGCTCTCCGCCAATCCGAACCAACCCGGGATCGGAACGGAGGTCGAGCGCCGCGGCACGATGCAGCCGCTTGATAATACAGTGCCGGAATCCGTCGGCCTGGCATGCGGCTTTGTCGACTTTCATGGCAACACCAGTCAGTGGATCGTATCGATGTTTCCCGATCACCTGATCGTGCGCCAGGGCGACGCGGCCCATTCCGGGGTTCACGCATTGTTCGATCTGCTGCACGATGAAGCGTCCGCTTCCGGCGACAGGCCGTCTCCACTGCTCGATCGGCTCGTGGAATTGCTGCTTTTCTACGCGGTTCGCGAGGCGGCGCGACACAATGCGGTTGCGAGCGCGCTTGCATTGCTGATGAAACGCACCGAGTTCGCATCGCTGATCGCCGCGATTATTGACGCGCCCAAGGACGCGTGGACGACCGAATCAATGGCGACATTCGTGAACATGTCGCGTGCAGCGTTCTACAAGCACTTCAGCGAATCGTGCGGACATCCTCCAGGTCAATTCGTGACGCTGATGCGCATGAAAATTGCCGGCGAACTGCTCTCGCAAGGCTGGGCGATCCCGCGCGCCGCCGAATACGTTGGATACCAGTCCGAATCGGCATTCGCGCACGCCTTCAAGCGCACAACGGGTGTGCAGCCGGGGGCGTGGCGTCGCACCCACGGAGCACCAGGGATCCGGACCGACGCCCCACTCGCCGCCGTTCACTAACGATTCTCCACCGAGACGAACGCACAGCAAACGCAGACGTTCGCGCATTGCCCGGCTACGGCCGCGTAACGACAATGATCCTGTCATTACCGGAGAAACCAATGAGCCGATTTCCGCTTCACACCGTCGACAGTGCGCCCGTAGAAAGTGCACCGTTGCTCGAGAAATCCTTGCAGGCCAACGGCTTCCTGCCGAACCTGGTCGCTTCGCTCGCCACAGCGCCGGCCGCCCTCGAAACGTACCTGACCGTCGCCGCAATCAACGGCCGTGCCGGTCTCGACCTCGCGGAACGGGAGGCCGTTCAGATCACGGCAGCTGCCATCCACGGATGCGGTTTCTGCGTCGCCGGCCACACTGCCGCAGCACTGAAGAAGGCCCGGCTCGCGCCAACAGTCGTGGATGCGCTGAGAGCGAACGCCACTATTCCTGACGAACGGCTCGACGCCATCGCAACGTTCACGCGAGCTGTCATCGCGACACGTGGCAATGTCGCTGACGACGCACTCGATGCGTTTCGTCGTGCAGGATTTTCAGACGCCAACGCACTCGAGGTCGTACTCGGCGTCAGCCTTGCGACACTATGCAATTTTGCGAACAATCTTGCTCGCAACGAACTGAATCCCGAACTCGTCAGCTACCAATGGGAACCTTCCAAACAAGCCGCGTGACGCCTCCCGGGCTTGCGTCAGAACTCGACGGATGGCTCGACGAACACGCCAGCGAACTGGATACGGGTACTGCGTTGAAAGCCGAGGTCGTTCCCAAGCTGGCGCGCGCGGGATTGTTTCGCGTCGGCGTCCCTGTCGCGTCCGGAGGTATCGGGGGACACACGGCCGACGCCGTCGGCGCAATCGCGTCGTTAGCCGAACGTTCACTGACAGCGGCGTTCGTACTGTGGGGCCAACGCACGTTCGTCGAATATCTGTTGCAGAGCCCGAATTCGGCGTTGCGTGAACGATTGCTCCCGGACGTACTCGATGGACACATCGCCGGTGCGACCGGGTTGTCGAATGCAATGAAGCATCTGTCGGGGATCGAGACGCTGCAGGTCGAGGCAACGCCTGACGCCAGCGAGGCCGATTGCCTGCGGTTGAACGGGAAGCTCGCGTGGATCACGAACCTTCGGCCCGAAGGTTTCGTGGTCGCAGCCGCGGTTGCTCGCCGCGATGGCGACCGTGCGTCGATCGTTGCGGTCCCCCACTCCGCAACCGGCATGATTCGAAGTGCAGACCTGGAATTGATCGCGCTGCGTGGCAGCAATACGGCTGCACTGACCATCGATCGTGTTCGCTCCGATCCATCATGGGAACTGCATCCCGACGCGACCGTGTTTCTTTCCCAGGCTCGACCAGCATTTCTCGCCTTGCAGTGCGGGATGTCGATCGGTCTCGCGCGACGCAGTCTTCACGAGGCATCTCGGGCTTCGGCTCGAGCCGTTCTCGGGCCGGAACTCCGAGCAACCGCCGAGGCACTTGATCTGACGTCTGCGGCCCTGCTCCAGGGCATCAGCGACTCATCGTTTCGATCAGATCCGTCCAGCCTCTTCCATATCCGGATCGCACTTGCCGACCTTGCTCACCGGGCAGTGCATCTCGAACTGCAAGCAAGCGGCGGCCGCGGATACCTGCGTGATGCGAACGCTGGATTCGATAGACGCTGGCGCGAAGCCGCATTTATCCCGATCGTGACGCCAAGTCTGGTGCAACTCAAGGCCGAGCTTGATCGACGCTCCCGAAGCGAGGCGACATGAGCGATCCGCTTGTCGAGGTGCAGGATCTATGCGTCGGTTATCCGGGCCGCGAGACGCTCGTACTTGACGCAGTCTCACTCGACGTCGCCGCCGGCGAGGTCGTCGCGTTACTCGGTCCGAGCGGGTCTGGCAAGTCGAGCCTGCTACGCGTTCTGGCCGGACTACAGCGCCCGACACACGGGACCGTGAGGATCAGTGGCGAGTGCATCGATGGCCCGCACCCGTCCATCGCGCTCGCGTTTCAGGACCCATGCCTGCTTCCGTGGTTGTCAGCCGCCGGCAATGTCGCGTTCGGGCTGACATTCTCCCGCCAATTGCGCCTATCCCGTGCGGAACGGCGGATGCGTGTTGCCGAAACGCTGGCCGAAGTCGGGTTAGCACATGCACATGCGCTGCGTCCGTCTCAGCTTTCGGGCGGAATGGCCCAACGCGTCGCGCTGGCACGTTCGCTTGCCAGACGACCACGGCTCTTGCTGCTCGATGAACCGTTTGCGGCACTCGACGAAATCACGCGCGCCGACATGCAGCAATTGCTCATCCGCGTTGTCCAGGAAACGCGCACAGCAACAGTGCTCGTGACGCACGACATCGATGAAGCGCTGCTCGTCGCAAATCGCATCATGCTGATCGGCACGTCGGGCCGCCCAATCGACCACTGGCGAGTCGATTCCCCTCAGCCGCGCGAGGTGCTCACGGCAGAACTGAGTGCCGTGCGCCAGCAGATCCTCAGCTCGTTGCACCGTGCGCTCAAGTACACGTCAACACCATCGTGGATACACACGACGGCCTCTGATTTCCTTACGCTGGATTGATCATGTGCCAACTTCCGATATCTCGCCGTGAGTGGCTCAAGCTCGCGGCGCTCTTCACCGCCACCGGCGCCGCGCCGTTGATCGCCAGTCAGCATGCACGCGCGGCAAGTGAGCCGGATGCTCCGGTTCGCATCGGATATCTGCCGATTACCGATGCAACACCACTTCTGGTCGCTCACAACAACGGCTATTTCGAATCTGCAGGTATTCCCGCCGACAAGCCCGTATTGCTGCGTAGCTGGGCCCAACTGGTCGAGTCGTTCCTGTCCGGTCAGGTCAACGTGGTCCACCTCCTGTCGCCAATGGCAGTCTGGGCGCGCTACGGCAGCCGCGCCCCTCTCAAAGTCATGGCATGGAACCATGTCAACGGTTCAGCGCTGACTGTTTCGGCCGACATTGGAAGCGTGGCCGACCTGGGTGGCAAGACCGTCGCCGTTCCATTCTGGTATTCCATTCACAACGTCGTGCTACAAGATGTGTTGCGTGCTCAAGGCCTCACCCCAGTACTCAGGAAGGATGGCTCACCTGGCCCCCGCGAAGTCAAACTGATTGTGATGGCTCCCTCCGACATGCCACCCGCACTGGCCTCAAGGCAGATTGCCGGTTTCATCGTCGCCGAGCCATTCAATGCGGCAGCGGAGAACCTGAAGATCGGCAAGGTCCTGCGGTTTACCGGCGATGTCTGGCGCAACCATGCGTGCTGCGTCGTGGCAATGCACGAGCGGGATTTGCGGGAGCGTGCGACCTGGACTCAGAAGGTCATCGATGCGATCGTGAAAGCGCAGTCCTGGACACGCGACCATCCCGACGAAGCCGCCGGCCTGCTGTCGAAGACCGGCAAGAATCGCTACACGCCACACAGCCCGGAGATCCTCCGTGCTGTGCTTGCACCACCGCCGGATGCTACCGGCCGCTATCTTGGCGACCGTGCAATCGTTCATCCTGATTGGCACGGAAAGCGAATCGATTTCCAGCCCTACCCCTATCCCGGCTATACAGAAGAGCTGGTGCGGCGCCTAAAGCAAACGCGCGTGGAAGGTGATACGGCGTTCGTTTCAACGCTGGATCCGGCGTTCGTTTCCCGTGACCTGGTGGATGACCGGTTCGTCAGGAAAAGCATCGAAGCGGTGGGTGGCATGTCGGCCTTCGGTTTGCCCGACGGCTATACGCGCACGGAGCTGATTCGTGTCTAGTAGCCCCCTGCCACCTGGCGCGCCACACAGGGCTAGCCGTTACGGCACGGCACAAGCCAATTGGAGCAGCCTGCGCCACGGGCTTGCACGGGCCGTACCTGGCGCGGTCGGCCTTGCCGGCGTCATCGTGCTCTGGTCGGTCGCATTGACGCTTGCCACTGATTCAGACAGCCTCGCCGTGCAGTTCTCGCCAGCACGAGCCTTCGCCGCGCTACCTATCCTCGTCGCGGAAGACCATCTCCTCATGCACATCACGACGAGCCTGCGGCGCATTGCAAGCGGACTCGCGATCGCCGTACTGCTCGGTGTACCGCTTGGCTTCGTGCTCGGCCGAATCAAGGCGATCGATGCGACGCTATCGCCGGTGCTTCAGTTCCTCCGCATGGTTTCACCGCTTTCGTGGATGCCCATTGCCGTAATGTCACTCGGTGTCGGCGAGCGGCCGGTCATCTTCCTTCTGGCATTCGCCGGGCTGTGGCCGGTCCTGATGAGCACGGCGCATGGCGTAGCCCAGATCGACCGGCGCTGGGTACAGCTTGGCGAAAGCTTGGCGGCGACGCCCGCCGAGATGCTCCTGCACGTTTATTTGCCTGGCATCGCCAGCCATGTACTCACCGGTGTGCGCCTTGCAATCGGCATTCTCTGGATCGTGCTCGTGCCCGCTGAGATGCTGGGCGTAAGTTCAGGGCTCGGATATCTGGTGCTTGATACGCGCGACAGGCTCGCCTATTCCGAACTCACCGCGATCATTCTCGTGATTGGTACGCTCGGCTTCATGCTCGACCAAACCGCGCGGCTCGCATGGAACCGTTTCGGCACAGCAAGTTCCATGCGGTAATCGTGAAGTCGGCGCACGCCCACTCAAAAACACAAGTTTGGCGATACGGTCGGATGCAGCCAGTCTGACCGTGTCGAAAACACAGTCTTCGTATCGCAGGTGACGATTCCTCATACATTCTGCCCGTCCCGACTGCGCAGAAACCGGCGATCCAAGATGGGTCACATGCTCACTCCCCATAACGGGTAAACACCGACGCACATCACGCTTTACGAAAAATCGCCTCGCCCTATAATTTATCAAACGATAACTTATCGGTTGATAAATTAAGGAGACGCCAATGGCCATCACCAAGCTTGCCCACTACTCGATCCGTACGACCGATCTTGAGAAGTCGCGGCAGTTCTATACGCAGGTTCTCGGCTTTCGTGAGGGTTTCCGCCCCCCATTCAATTTTCCGGGCGTCTGGCTCTACAACGGCGGCGACGAATCCGAGTTCGGCGTCGTCCACATCATCGGTATCGACCCGAACGCCCCGGAAGGGCTGATCGCCTATCTCGGCGACAAGGATTTGCCGCAAACAGGCACCGGCACAGTCGACCACATCGCGTTTCTCGCAACCGGCCTTGAACAGTTCTGGGCAAGGTTGCGCGATGCCGGCTACGCGTGGCGCGACCGTACGGTGCCGAGTCTCGGCCTGCATCAAGTGTTCGTCGAGGATCCGTCGGGCGTCACCATCGAAGTGAATTTCCCGGCAGACGAGGCCATCGCACTCAAGCAAGCCACACCGGCCGCCGCTACGGCAAAGTAAGGAGGAATCCAAAATGCAACGCAACCACACCGATAGCCGCAAGGCTCTTATCGTCGGCGGCTCGCTCGGCGGACTTTTCGCGGCAAACCTGCTGCTTCGAAGCGGTTGGGACGTTACCGTTCTCGAGCGCTCACCCGACGAACTCTCGGGTCGTGGCGCAGGTATCGTCACACATCCGGAACTCTTCGATGCGCTGACTGCGGCCGGCGTCGAGGTCAACGAAGATATCGGCGTCACGGTGCACAGCCGGATCACGCTGAATGCCGACGGAAGTTCGGCGGGTACGTGTCCGCTGACGCAAACCCTCACGGCGTGGAGCAAGATGTTTCACGTCCTGCGGTCCGCACTGCCTGACACGTGCTACCGATCAGGCGCCATCGTCGAGGAAGTCGTCAGTTCGGACGACCACGCCGAAGTCAAACTGTCCGACGGCGACACGCTGCAGGCTGACCTCGTCGTCGCGGCGGACGGGTTTCGCTCGGCGATCCGCCAGAAGTTCCTGCCCGATGTGCCTTTGCAGTATGCCGGCTACATTGCATGGCGCGGACTGGTCGACGAACGCGAATTGTCCCCGGGAACATGGGACACCCTCTTCGACAAGTTCGGTTTCTGCCTTCCGTCCGGCGAGCAAATGCTCGGCTATCCGGTCGCGGGTCCGGGCAACAGCACCCGGGCCGGAGAACGCCGTTACAACTTTGTGTGGTACCGGCCTACCGACGAAGCGGTCGCGTTGCGCGACCTGCTGACCGATGCAACGGGCAAATTTCACGCGAACGGCATTCCGCCGCATCTGATTCGCGCCGATGTCCTGGCCGACATGCGTGACGCGGCACACAGCCTCCTGTCTCCGGAATTTGCGGAAGTTGTAACCAGGACGAAGCAACCGCTATTCCAGCCGATCTACGACCTCGAGGCAACGCAACTCGTATTTGATCGCGTCGTGCTGCTCGGCGATGCCGCCTTCGTCGCTCGTCCGCATTGCGGCATGGGTGTCACCAAAGCAGCAGGAGACGCGATGCAACTCGCGCGCTCGTTGGCCGCAAGCGCCAGTATCGTCGATGCGCTGGCGGATTATGAGCATCAGCGCCTGCGGTTCGGCACGGCGATCGTCGAACATGCCCGCCACCTCGGCGCATACATGCAGGCACAAATGAAAAGTCAGATCGAGCGCGACATGGCAGAGAAGTACCGGACGCCCGAAGCAGTCATGCGGGAAACAGCGGTCGCCCCGCAACTTTGATGCAAACGTGCGGATTGGCTAACCGGCCGTCAGAGCCGGTACCGCCGCATCGAAACGATTAGCCACCACCTGGAGGAAGACGATGACAAACGCGACGGCGTATTCGAGCGCTGCCCAGCCCTCGATGCCGAGACACGGGCCAGCGAAGGCACAGGCGATTCTGGCCGACATTCGGTTTCGTCAGCTCGTACGGAGCCGGCGCCGGTTTTCATGGACGTTGACCGTGAGCATGCTCGCGGCCTACTTCGCATTCATTCTGCTGATCGCGCTCGCGCCGCGCGTATTGGGCACGCCGATCGTTGCAGGCCATCCGACCACATGGGGCATTCCGATTGGCGTCGGCATGCTCGGGTTCACGTTCGCCCTGGTCGCGATCTACGTGCACCGTGCCAATACGGTCTTTGACACCACACTCGACGCCATTCGCCGCGAGGAGCAATCATGAAAATCCCAAAAATGCTGACGTGCGTCGCGGTGTTTCCGTCGGCCTTCGCATGGGCGAGTCCGGTCAT
Source organism: Burkholderia sp. Ac-20345 (assembly GCF_017104825.1). Lineage (NCBI taxonomy): Bacteria > Pseudomonadati > Pseudomonadota > Betaproteobacteria > Burkholderiales > Burkholderiaceae > Burkholderia > Burkholderia sp. Ac-20345. The sequence continues at coordinate 66,281 of NZ_JAAGPO010000021.1, forward strand.
CAGCGGCCCGGTCTCGACGACGTCGCATCAGACGCGTAATCCGATCGCCATCGCGATGTTCGTCGCGTTCGTCGTCGCGACACTGGTGATCACGCGCTGGGCTGCCGGCAAGAATAACGGGGTCGCCGATCACTACGCGGCCGGCGGCAAGATTACCGGCCGCCAGAACGGTTGGGCAATCGCGGGCGACTACATGTCGGCCGCATCGCTGCTCGGCATCTCGTCGTTGGTATTTTCCAACGGCTACGACGGGCTCATCTATTCCGTCGGCTTCCTCGCGAGCTGGCCGATCATCCTCGCACTGATCGCAGAGCCACTGCGCAATCTCGGACGATTCACCTTTGCTGACGTCGTATCGTACCGCCTTCAGCAGCGCCCGGTCAGGACGTTCTCCGCGATCAGCTCACTCGTCATAGTGCTGCTGTATCTCGTATCACAGATGATCGGTGCCGGCAAGCTCGTTCAACTTCTCTTCGGCATTCACTATCTTCCGGCCGTAATCATCGTCGGTGTATTGATGGTCGTCTACGTGTTCTTCGGTGGAATGCTTGCTACGACGTGGATCCAGATCATCAAGGCTGTCTTGCTTCTCTCGGGATGCGCATTCATGGCGTTCATGGTACTGCGCCATTTCGCCTTCAACCCGGACGCCCTCTTCGCAGCAGCCGTGCAGGCACACCCGCGACACGACGCGATCATGAGCCCTGGCGGGCTGATTCATGATCCGGTTTCAGCCGTATCGCTCGGCCTGGCGTTGATATTCGGCACCGCCGGACTTCCGCACATCCTGATGCGCTTCTTTACCGTTGCCGATGTGAAGGAGGCACGCAAGAGCATTCTTCATGCAACCGGCATCGTCGGCATCGGCTATGCGTTGATCGTGGTCATCGGCTTCGGCACCATTGCGCTCGTATCGTCCGACCCAACCTACCACGACGGCCAGGGCGCGCTGATCGGCGGCGTGAACATGGTCGCGATCCATCTGGCGCATGCAGTCGGTGGCGACCTCTTCCTGGGATTCATTTGCGCAGTCACGTTCTCGACCATTCTGGCGGTCGTATCGGGGCTCACGCTTGCGGGTGCATCAGCAGTGTCCCACGACCTGTATGCGAATGCATTTCGGCAAGGACGCGCAACCGAGAAGGAGGAGCTGAATGTATCGCGCATCACGACCCTCGTATTGGGGGTACTCGCGACCTTGCTGGCGATCGCATTCGAAAACCAGTACATCGCTTTCGTCGTCAGCCTGGTATTTTCGATTGCCGCGAGCTCGACATTTCCCGTGCTACTGCTGTCGATCTACTGGCGTGGCCTCACAACCCGAGGCGCTGTGATGGGCGGAATGCTGGGCTTGCTGACTGCGGTCGTCCTGACGATTCTCAGCCCGACGGTCTGGGTCCAGGTTCTCGGTCACAGCCATGCGATCTATCCGTACGAATATCCCGCTCTGTTCTCAATCATTGCTGCCTTTTCCGGCATCTGGCTGTTCTCCGTGACTGATCGCTCAGCGACCGGCAATCGCGAACGCGCCATGTTCGACGATCAACTCGTGGTGTGCGAGACAGGCTCGCCCTCACCCATCCCGGCAAATCACTGACACATGTTCAACGGAGCGCGCAAGCAGCGAAATCGTTGCCCTACGCTCCGTTGCTTGACCATAAAAGACAACATCGACATCAGGAGATCAGTATGACGTCCGCGACTTTTCGCCCCCGAAACAAGGTTGATAGCCTGAGAAATACATCAACTTCCATCAGGACTACGATGGTGCTCTCGGTACTCGCCGCCGTCGGCGTCACGCCGACGGCATTCGCTCAAAGCAGCGTGTCCTTCTACGGCATCATTGATCCTGCGCTCGTCTACGTCAGTAACGCGCAAACCAACAAGGCTGGTGGCATACTCCACGGTGCACGTCAGTTTTCAATGCAGGATGCGTCGACATCGGCATACATCGGCAGCCGCTTCGGCTTCCGTGGCATTGAAGATCTAGGCGGCGGATCGTGGGCGATCTTCACGCTGGAGAATGGGTTCAACGTTGCAAACGGTGCGCTCGGTCAGGGCGGGTTGCTCTTCGGCCGCCAGGCATTCGTCGGTCTGTCGAACGACCGGATCGGCTCGATCACGGCCGGCCGGCAGTATTCGTCGTTCGCGGACTATCTGTTCCCGTTGACGCCGGTCAGCCAATGGGGCGGCTTCATCACCGCACATCCGGATGACATCGACAATCTCGGGTTGACCGTCCGTCAGAACAACGCACTGAAAATCTCTTCACCAGTCTGGAACGGCTTCTCCGCCAACGCCATGTATGCCTTCGGTGGCGTTGCAGGAAGCATGTCCACGAATCAGGTCGTGTCGGTGGGTGCCGGATATACAGGCGGCCCGCTCAAGGTCGCTATCGGATACCTGAGCGCGTATGACCCGAACATCTCGATGTGGGGCGGACAGCCCAATGCCGGCGGCGTCACTGCCAACAATATCGGATCGTTCGGATCCGCGACGATGCCGGAAAAGAACCCCGTCATCGCCGGTTATGCGTCCGCGCATCGTGAGGAGGTGTTCGGTGCAGGAGTCGCCTATACGCTCGGTCGTACGACGCTTGGTGTGCTCTACACCAATACGCGTTTTCTCGGCCTTGGCTCGGCCTCTGGTCCGAATCCACTCGGATATCAGGGTAGCGCCGCGTTCAACACCATTGAGCTGAGCGCTTCCTGCCGCGTCTTGCCGGAAACCTCTATCTCGGCATCATATGCATACACGACAACGAGCGGTCCGAACGCAAACAAAGCCCACTACAATCAAGTGAACGCCGGTGTTCACTACTTTCTGTCAAAGCGCACTGACGTCTATATGGTCGGCGCGTATCAACGGGCATCCGGCGTAGACTCACTCGGACAGACGGCAGTCGCTTCTATCAACGGAATGACACCGTCGTCCACGCGTCAGCAATTCGTCGATACGGTTGGTATCACCCACCGGTTCTGAGATCGATCGGCCAGTTCAGAGTGCTACGAACATCCCGCTTCGGCATAATGAAACGGGATGTATCTGATCCGAACGCAGGTCGACCAAACTTTCAGCTATTCCCCAATGCGTCAACGTTATCCGTAAAGCGTTCGGGTCGGCTTGCAGCTCAATCAACCGATCCAAGGCTCCGACAGGACACATCGATCAGACTGGTGGAGCGCCTTCGATGCCGACCTCACGACTGCCTGATAGCTCATTCTCGCTGCCGCGCCCGATCCGTCTACTCATCCGGAGCAGAACGACGAACCCCACCGCAGCGACTGCAGCGATCAGCAGCAAGCCCGCGCTATAGCTCCCCGTCCTGTCGCGAATGACGCCCATCAAAACAGATTGCACGAATCCAGACAGGTTCCCGATCGAACTGATCATCGCAATGCCCGCGGCGCCCACAGTCGATCGCGTCAACAGGTTCGGCAAGGTCCAGAAGACCGGAAGCGCCGACATCAGACCAAGCGCGGACACCGAGAAGGCGGCAATCTTTGCGATCGGCGACGGGACAAAAACCGCCGCGACCAGACCACCGATAGCCAGCCCGTGCGCGACGAGCGCATGACCGCGGCGCTCCTGATGACGATCGGAACTGCGCCCCCACAGCACCATCCCGACGGCGCCGATCAGGAACGGAGCGGCAGTCGCGAAGCCAGTCTGAATGATGCTCAGGTGCGCCTCCTTCATGATTTGCGGCAGAAAAAACGACAACCCGTATGAAATGCCGGCCAGGCAGAAGTAGATATACGCAAGTCCCCACATCGTCGCGTCCCGGAAGATCGGCAGGATGCTTTCATGCCGATGCCCGACGCTTTGAGCCCGCTCGGCCGCCAGTGTCGCGACTAGCCAGCGCTTCTCCGCGTCGCTCAACCACTCGGCATCCTCGGGCTTGTCGCGCAGCACCTTGAACACCACCAGCGACAGGAACAGCGCCGGAATCGCCTCAACGATGAACATTGTCTGCCAGCTCTTCAGTCCCCATAAACCGGAACCGTTGATCAGAAATGCAGATACCGGTGCCCCGACGACGCTAGCGATGGGTATCGCCACCATGAACGTACCCACGTAAGTCGCGCGCCATCGACTCGGCACCCATAACGTCAGGAAGAAGATGATGCCAGGCAAGAAGCCAGCCTCTGCAGCGCCGAGCAGCAAGCGAACGACGTACAGGCTCATCTCGCCTTGGACAAGCGCCATGGCAGCCGAAAGGATGCCCCAGGTAAACATGATGCGAGCGATCCAGCGACGAGCGCCGAAGCGTTGCAAAGCAATATTCGAAGGAATCTCGAACGCAAAATATGTGATGAAGAACAGCCCCGCGCCGAGTCCGTACGCGGCGTTGGACAACCCCAGATCCCGATTCATCGTCAGCGCGGCATAGCCGACATTGACGCGATCAAGATAGGATATGACGTAACAGACAAGCAGCAACGGCAAGAACCGCTGCAAGACTTTGCGCATGCAACGTTGATCGACGGCATCCATGTCTCTTCCATCCTTCGCATATATTGCCGTCAGGCACCGGCGATACCGACTTCATCCGTTCGAACCGGGTATCGAACTGCCGGGCGGCTTGTTTTGGTGGGCGTTCGAATGCGTCCAGCAGTTCAACTGTCGTAACGAGGCAACTCACGTTCCACGAGCCTTACCGCGGCGTCGAACCCGACCTGCTGATAGCTCTGCACTCCGCCGGTATCGATCGCGTCATCCGCGATATCGAGCTTCGCGAACTGGTCGGACGTATGCTTGCGCACGACTTCCGGTGGATAGATCAGGTTGCTGCCGCCGGCCAGTGCGGCAACCTGGGCCTGGCACGCGCGCTCGAGGTAATAGATGACGGTCCATGCATCCGCGATCGTATTGCCTGCCGCCAGCAGCCCATGGTTGCGGAGAATCATCGCCTTGTTGTCACGGAGGTCGGAAACCAGCCGGGCACGCTCGTCCGCGTCCGATGCGATGCCTTCGTAGTTGTGGTACGAGATTCGCCCGTAGAATTTCAACGCATGCTGGCTGATCGGCAACAACCCTTGCTCCTGTGCAGACACGGCAATCCCGGATGCCGTATGGGTATGGATCACGCAGGCGACATCATGGCGCGCCATGTGCACAGCCGAATGGATCATGAAGCCCGCCTTGTTCACACGCTGGCGTCGGTCGGCTCGCATGTCCACGATGTTGCCGTCCAGGTCGATCTTGACCAGACTGGACGCAGTAATCTCGTGGAACATCTGGCCGTAGGGGTTGATCAGGAAGTGGTGTGCGTCCGTACCGGGAACACGTGCGCTGATATGGGTATAAATGTGGTCGGTCATCCGGTGATACGCGATCACCCGGTACAGCGCGGCGAGTTCACAGCGAATTTTCCATTCCGCGTCACTGTATTCGTATGCCATTGTTGTCTCCTTTTGATTGTCCTTCCATGCTCGAAACGTATGCGCATGAGCGGGCATCAGTGCAACGCCCGCCCCTCCCGACGATGATGCGTGTCGCGCTCTCAAAGCGACACGGGCAGGGTCACTCGCCTTGCCAGACCGGTGAGCGCTTGCCGATGAATGCGTCGACGCCCTCCTTCGCGTCGCGACTGGACCAGAGGCGGTCAATCGCCGGATGCGCCCAAAGCTCCGGATTTGCAACGCCGGCCATCACTGGGGTTTTGCCAACGACCTCGATCGTTGCGGCAATCGCAACCGGTGAACATTCGAGAATCGACGTCGCGTAGCGCATCGCCGCGTCCATGAGCCGATCCGGCGGTACGACTTCGTTGACGAGCCCGAAACGCAACGCGGTTTCCGCGTCGATCGACGCACCAGTCAGCAGCATCTGCATCGCAAACTTCAATGGAATATGCTGCGCGAGGCGCTGCACTCCGCCTTCGATGGCAGCGAGACCGACTCTCGGCTCGGGAAGGGCAAAACGCGCGGTATCCGCAGCAACAGCAAGGTCGCATGCGAGAAGAATCTCCACGCCGCCACCAAGCGCAACGCCGTTGACCGCCGCAATGACCGGCTTGCGCCGCTGAAATCGCCGGCTGAGCCCCGCGAATCCTGATAACGGCTTCTTCGTCGGGTCGAGATCGTCCTTGATGTCGCTGCCCGCACAGAATGCCTGGGGGCCCCGTCCGGTAATGACGGCCACCCGTAGCGATGCGTCTGCTTCGAAGCCGTCGAAGATCTGCGCGAGTTCGTGATGCGCGTCAACATTCAGTGCATTCCGGAAATCGGGACGATCGATAGTGACCACGAGTACCTGATCGCGGACTTCACATGTAGTAAACCTGAGTGTCATGAGCCCATTCCCGCGTCGATCTTGAAGTACCCGTCGTCGATGACGATCGCATTGCGCAACGGGGCACGTATCCGGAATCGAACAGCATCCGGTTGTGATTGCCATACGTCGAGCATCAGGTCGTCGCCCGGATAGACGGGGGCAGTAAAGCGAACGCGCAGCTCGCGCACCGAGCCCGGATCGTTTCCTGCGATAGCCCGGACGAGTGCATGCCCGGCCATCCCGAACGAACACAGGCCGTGCAAGATCGGGCGTTCGTATCCCATCGTGGCGGCGACGGCAGGATCGACGTGCAGCGGGTTATCGTCGCCACTCAGGCGATAAATCAAAGCCGCATTCGACGCGGCACGAAGCGGGATCTTCCGATGCGGATCCACGTTGGGCATTGGCTCCCTCTCCGCGCGCGGGAACGCAGGGCCGCCCCATCCGCCATCGCTTCGACAGAGGTCAGTGCTCGTGACCGATGCGATCGGCTCACCGGTATCCGAGTCGATGATGTCGCGGGACGTCGTCAATACGGTACCCCGGTCAGGCCCACGGTCGTAAAGCCCGTCGACGCGGGTCCGTCCGATCACGGTTCCTTCGGCACGGATCGGACGATGAACGACCAACCTCTGTTCGACGTGGAGCACCGCGCGCCAGTCAATTCCGGTTTCTGGCCAGCGAATCCAGAAGCCTGGATAGCCGAGCACGACGGCCATGGTCGGCAACGCGTGCAGTTCCTCTTCATAGACGTATCGAAGATCGTCAGGATCGTGCAGGACGGCACCTGCGCCGACACCCAGCGCATAGAGAATCGTGTCCCGCTTCGTATAGCGGTGTTGCACGTCTGCGAACGTCCAGTTCGCCAAGGCAGCGTGGTCGATAGCCAATTCAATCCTCCATTTCCGTGTCATCGCAGGGAATTAATCGTGGCACCGATCTCCGGCGCGGCGTCGCGCCCTGGCTTGTCCGAGTGCCCTCCGTCGCTTTCAGAAACCGCGATGTTCTCGAGATACGTTTCACGAGCGGCGGCGACAGCGATCAGCGAAAGCAGCCCGCCGATCATGATGTAGAGCGCCAGCGGCCACGACGCACCACTCGAAGCGAACAATGCCGCAGCAACAAACGGAACTGGCCCGCTCGTGATCAGGCCGCCGACCTGATATCCGATGGCGGACCCCGTGTAACGCAGGCGTGTCTCGAATTGCTCCGGCATGAAGCTCGCGATCGGGCTGTAGGTACTGGCATGCAGAAGGGGCAGCGCGAGCATCAACGCCAGAAAGACGTATGCCGGCTTACCGCTGTCGATCAGCCAGAAGAACGGATACGCAGACAGCACAACGAGTAGTGAGCCGCCCAGCAACACCGGGCGGCGCCCGTACCGGTCGGCCAGCAGCGCGAACAGCGGGATCGTGAAAATCTGCACGAACGACGCCGCGCAGACCGCACCCAGCACGATGTCGCGGGAGATTCCCGTGCGTTCGGGGGCATAACGCAGGATGAACACCGTGGCCAGGTAGAACAGGATATTCGGCGACGCAATCGCGAAGATGGTCACAAGCAGCGGCCTGGGCGCGGTCCGGATCACGTCGACGACGGGAAAGCGCGCCTCCTGCTTGCGCTCCCGCACTGAGGTGAACGCAGGCGTTTCTTCGATCTTCATGCGGATATAGAGACCGAGCAGCACCAGTACTGCACTGCCGATGAAGGGCACGCGCCACCCCCAGTTCATCATGTCGTCGGCAGGGAGCTTCTGGACCAGGTAGAACGATGCCGTCGCCAGCACGAGTCCGGCCGGAATCCCGCACTGCGGCCAACTTCCGTAGAACGCCCGTTTGCGCGGCGGCGCATGTTCCACCGCCATCAGCACCGCACCACTCCACTCCCCGCCGATCGCGATACCCTGCAGGATTCGAAAGAACACAAGTAGGATCGGCGCCAGTATCCCCACCTGGTGATAGGTGGGCAACAGGCCGACCATGGCCGTGGACACGCCCACGATCGACAGGCTGATCACGAGCATCGCCTTGCGTCCGAGCCGATCGCCGAAATGGCCGAACACTACCCCGCCCAGCGGCCTTGCGACGAATGCCGCCCCGAATGCAGCGAATGACGCCAGCGTGCCGGTTAGCGCATTCAGATTCGGGAAGAAAATCTTGTTAAAGACGAGTGCGGCTGCAGTGCCAAACAGAAAGAAGTCAAAGTATTCGATCAATGTCCCGATGAAGCTGGCTGCGGCAACCTTGATGATGCCGGTACGCGCCGAGGTTCCGTTCGAACTGCGCATGCTTGTCTCCAATGGTGTTCTTCATGGCTCGCGTGCCGCTTTGCACTGCGATGCGACGTGCTGGAATCGCGACATACGAACCTGGTTTGTCGATCGGCGTGTGTGCCGACGACATCTGCGCCAGCCACTGGCCGTATTCACCTCACGGTCAGTCCACCGTCGACGACGATCGATGCGCCGTGGATAAAATCGGCGCCCGGACCACACAGGAAGAGCGCCACGCGGGCGATGTCCTCCGGTCGCCCCAGGCGACCAGCGGGTACGCGCTTAAGTGCCCGCACGCGTGATGAATCCTCGTCGTCGAGCACGGCACGGGTCATCGCCGTGTCGATCATCCCGGGGCAGATCGCATTCACGCGGATGCCGAACCGGCCGTAGTCACTGGAAAGTTGCCTCGTGAAACCCAGGACCGCGTGCTTGCTCGATGTGTAGGCCGCGCCGCCCGCTCCCGCCTTGAGTCCTGCAATCGAAGCCATGTTGACGATCACGCCCGCCTGGCGTTGGATCATGTGCGGCAACACTTCATTTGTGATCCGATACAGCGACTTGACGTTGACGTTGAAAACCCGATCCCAGCGCGCTTCGTCCGTCTCGAGGCTTTCCATGAAATCGTCGAGAACGCCGGCGGTGTTGCACAGGATGTCGATGTTCTCGAACGCTGCGATCGCAGACGCCACGACGCGATGAATATCGTCGATGACGGTCAGGTTCGCGTTCACGCAAAGTAGCCGACCCGCGCGGGATCCGGCCGTCGATATGCGCTCGAGGCCGTGGCGGTCGATATCGACCGCGACCACATGTGCGCCAGCGGCCATAAACAAGTCGACTTGGGCACGCCCGATTCCGGACGCGGCACCTGTAATCAGCGCGACCTTTCCTGCGAGGTCGACCAATGCAGCGGGGTGCTCCGTTTGGATTCCGTTCATGCGGACACCTCGCGGATCCCGTTCCAGCGTACCGGCTGAGGCACGAGCCGCCCGCCCCTTACCTGGGCCGACAGTTCGCGCTTGAGTATCTTCCCGCTCGCGGTCAATGGGAAATCGTCGACGCAGATGAAGTACTCCGGCATGTCGTACTTGGACAGACCGGCGTTGAACAAGTGAGCGAGGATGTCATACGCATCGACCGGTTCCCCGTCTGACGCGATGATGCCGAGGCACACTTTCTCTCCGAGCCGCTCATCGTCGACAGGAAATGCGGCTGCCTTGACGACGCGCTCATGTCTCAACGCAAGCCCCTCGATCTCCGCCGGGTAGATGTTGTGGCCGCCGCGTATGATCAGATCCTTCGACCGTCCCGCGATCTCCAGGTCCCCCCGCTCGTTGAATCGGCCGAGGTCGCCACTCATGAACCAGCCGCCAGCATTGAACGACGCCTGGGTCGCCGCGTTGTTGTTGAAATAACCAAGCATGAGCGACGCGCCTCGCCCGCCGATTTCGCCGATTTCGCCCGACTCAGCTTCGAGATCACGGTCGTCTGCGCGGAAGATTCGCAGCTCGTAGCACGAGTTCCCGCGCCCGACAGTTTGTCCGACCGTCCTGATCAGCGTGTCGACATCGTCCGTCGGGACCGTCGACGTATGTGAACCGTTCTCGGTCATGCCGTACGTGTTCTGAGGCTTGATGCCTCGTGCTGCGAGACGACGTGCAAGCTCTGCCGGAATGGCCGTGCCCGACAGATAAAAGACGCTGACGTCACCAAGTCGGTCGAGTCCACGTGCGTCCAGCTCGCGGAGGATGTCGATCGCGTGTGTCGGCACCCCCATCAGGTAGCCAGCCTCCGACGCGATGATTCGGTCGAGCGGATGTTCGCCCTTTCGCAAGTCGTTCACGACGAACTCGCATCCACACGCGAGGCACTGCTCCAGCCCGACCGTCGCCAGGTGGTGGCTGAGCGGACCGAGGCAATACATGATCAGATCGTGCGTATGTTCCCAATCGGCCACCATTGCCCGCCCGTTCGCCAGTAACGTGTTGTCGCTGTGCATGACAGCCTTGGGCTGCCCGGTCGTTCCCGACGTGAATGCGAGATAGGTCACCTTATCGGGATTGTCGTTGACCGGCTGCTGCGTCACCGGCGGTTCGCTGGTCGGGAATGCGCGCAGGTGCCCGTCCATCGTCCCGTCCCGATCCGGAAATGCATAGACGCGTCGCACGCTGCCGATCGAACCGATATGCGCGAAGATATCTTTCACGTCCGAGTCGGCGCCATATCCGATCTGTCCCACGAATGCCGCAACCGAACAACGGTCGAGCAGCGACAGCACCTCGTCGACCGTGTGATTCTGATGCAACGACAGCGTGCAGATGTAGCCGTTGCGCGAACAGGCAAGCAGCAGCACCACGCATTCGACGCGATTCGGGAGCCATCCGGCCACGCGGTCGCCGGTCCGCACACCTGCATCGTGAAGGTCGGCCGCCACGGCGTCTGCCCAACACGTGAGTTCTCGCCATGTCAACCGTTCACGCGAATCGCGCAATGCATAGCTTGTCGGCCGCGCGTCGGCATGCTTTCGGGCCATCGTGTACAACGTGTCGTTCTGCCACACGCCTCGGGCGTAGTATTCGCACGCAAGCATCGGATCATGCAGTGTCAGCATGTTCGAACGCATTTCCGTCTCCAGATCTAGTTTTGTTTTTTTGAATCGATCGGCGTCGAATCGCCGTTCCGAATGAAATCAACCGGGGCTTCTGACGTTGACGACGACCTTGCCGCGCACATCGCCATTGCGGACTAGCGTCATCGCTTCCGCAGCCTCCTCGAACGCGAATGCACGCATGACGACAGGACGCACGTAACCGGCGTGCCAGAGCCCGAAAATGCTTTCCTGAGCTGCCCGCACCTTTTCCGGTGCGCGGTCGCGATAGTCGCTCCATTGCAGCCCAGCCACCGAGATGTTCTTGAGGAGCAGGTAGTTGACCTTCACCGACGGAATCTCGCCCGCGACAAACCCGATGACGACCACGCGACCACTCCAGGCGGCCGACCGAATCGCGCCGTTGAAGAACTCACCACCGAGCGGGTCAAGGATGACGTCCGCGCCGCGGCCGTCCGTGACGGCATGAACTTGCTCACGCACACTCTCGCGCAAGTTGCCGCCGGACAAGTCGATCACGTGATGCGCACCGGATTCCATGACGACCTTTCTTTCCGCTTCGCTCCGGACGGCGCCGATCACCGTCGCACCCATACCGACCGCAAGCTGGACAGCTGCGAGGCCGACACCGCCGGCGGCTCCACCAATCAGCACCGTCTCTTCGGACTTGTACTGGCCTCTCTCCATCAGCGCAAACCACGCCGTCTGATAGACGAGTCCCATAGCCGCCGCTGCCTGATACGCCATCTCGTCCGGCACGCGAAATACCTGCGAGGCGGTGGCGAGCGCCTGCTCTGCAAGCGCGCCGAACTCGATTTGCGACATCACTCGATCGCCGGGGAGGTATTCGGTAACACCAGGGCCGATGGCCTGCACCACACCGGCAAAGTCCTTTCCCGGTGCGAACGGACGTTGCGGTAACAACTGATACGTCCCGGCAACCGTGAGAATGTCCGGAAAGTTGATACCGGCAGCTTCCACATCCACCAGAATCTGTCCGGGACCAGGCGTCAAGTCCGGCACGTCCTCAAGACGCATCGTCGACGGTTCGCCGTGTTCGTACACTTGATAGCTACGCATGAATCGACCTTTGTTGAAATGAGAAAGACGTATGCACTTCGCGCCGCAGCCTGCGTCCTCGTCGGGCGTACCTTGACGTCCTTGCTTGTTCAGGCTGGTTCACCCACAAGTCACCTTGTGCTGGGCCTCGCCGATCGCAGACTTCGTCGACGGGACCGCCAATCGTCTCCTGGCGAGCTCTCCTGATCCCGACGGACGTGCCTGCATCTGGTTCGCAAGGACCATGCCAAACGAAAGAATCGTGAATTCCTTAATGAATTCATTGCCTTCGACATGAGAGCCACCCCAATGTGACTGTCTCTTGGGTGTTCACACCGCAGACTTTCAAACACACAATGTGTCTTTTCGGACGACACTCACGTGATGCGCGAAACTATGTAGGCCATCGACGACTCGAGCTCGAGCGGACACACCGCGTTTGGGCAGGTGTGCGTAGAAGACATCGCGGACGTGGAGGCAATCAGGTAGGCGATCACGTCTATCGACTGGAGAATCAGACCTTGTGTGTCGAACGAAATCCGACATCGTGACCGTCAAGCGCGAGGCGGCACCCCGCAAATCGATTGATTGGCAAATTCCACTCATCGAGCCTTCGGATAAACATCCGTAAGCGCGTCCGGTAAGGCGATGAGACAACACGTGAGCATTACTCGATGATGCCCTCAAGAACGATCCGGGCTCACACCTTGGACCCGACCACCATTCCGGGTCTTGCGATGGTCGTCGAAGCGCTTCTTTCTTTTATGTTTTTGCTTCGATGACCATCCGGTACTGCGTTACTCCGCTTTCTCTGGAGCGACTTCATCACGCAGAATCTCGCGGAACAGGTCCGGCTTTCCGAACACGTGCCCGAGATGAAGCTTCCGAAGCACACCATCCTTCTCAATGGCGAGCGTCGGATATCCCTGCCCACGCAGCTTCTCTAGCAATGTCTGCGACTCGGAGAAATGCGCGTCCAGATTCTCGCTAGCGTGATCGAAGGCGTGTTCGAATCGTGACGGGTCGAGGCCGATTTCAGCCGCGGCGTGGACGATCTCTTCACGATTCGCAATAGGACGTCCTTCAACGTAGTATGCGACCTGCAATCGCTTGAGCATCGCCAGTCCCGCCTTTCCGACCTCCTCTGCCGCGATCATTGCCGCAGTTGGCGGCCCCGAATCCAGCAGAATGTCATAGTTGAACTGGGCCTTTCCGGTGTATGCCTCGCCAAATTTCTGGCCGCTGAGCGCCGCGATTCGCTCTTCATGGGGACGAACGAACTCTCGCCAATCGGCGGACATTGTTTGGGCACGCTCGCCCGCCAGCATCCCCCCAGAGTGGGGAACAATTTCTATGCCGTTAGTTTCGGCTGCCACCGTCAACAGCGGCGCCAGGCCGTAACACCAGCCACAAAACGGGTCATAGACGTAGTGCAGCTTGATAGTCTTGTCCATTTCAATTCTCAATATTGATCACGTTCGCTTCCGCTTACCCGCCAAATTTGCACGAACCACCGCTACAACCGTCGGCCTCGTCCGGTTCCACGTCGCCGGAAGTAACCGTATCAATCTCGGCGCCCATGACTTCCTTCAGCACATGAGTCGGTTGAGCACCGTGGATCGTCGCGCCGCCGATGGCGAACAACGGTACGCCGCGAACACCCGCAGACTGCGCGTCAATCTCCTTGGCGAGAACCTCGTCTTCCCCTCGACGACTCGAGAGATATTCCCGAACCTCGTCGGCGTTGAATCCGGCTCCGCTCGCGACGTTGACCAACACGTCGACGTCCCCGATGTTCTCGCCTCGAGTGAAATAGGCCGTGAAGATCGCTTCGAACAGGTCGTCGGTTCGCTTCGGGTCGCCCTTTCCTTGAGCGAATTCCATCAAACGATGCGCACGAAATGTGTTCGGCGTAATCGCGACCTTGTCATAGTTGAAGTCGATTCCGACCGCCTTCCCCGCTGCCGCTACTTGCGTGTCCATTTGCAACGAGCGGTTCCAGCTCCCGAATTTCCTGGTGCGATACTCCTTTCGATCCACACCGCTCGGCGGCATGGACGGGTTGAGTTCGTAGGGCAGATAGGAGATGTCCGGTTCAATGGTTTCGGCAACGTCTGTCAGTGCGGACGCAAGATTTCGGTGACCGATCCAGCACCACGGGCAGATGAAGTCGTACGTGATCTTTACAGGCAGTCGTTTCATGACTTTTTCCTCAACTGTTGCGACCACTCTAGGTTAGACGTTGACCGGCACGCTTAGAATGGTAACGGGACGCAACTGACCGTTGCATCCTGCGCAAACTGCTGACGTAGAAAGGCAAGGAGCCATCCGGCAGTTCCACGTGCGAGCGCCGTCTCGGTTGTGATCGTTTCCCTGGACATAGGGACCCGGTGCCCCGATCTTGGTATCGATATATGCGTCCGACGACGGCCTGCCGGGCCAATTCCGCAATGACAGATCCCGAGGAACGGATTCGGCTCGTATCGCTAATGGTGCGAATGCCGGCCGATAGCTGGGAGTCAATGCTCCCAAGCCACGGCGACCGACTCATCTTGCGCTAGGCACACGTCAAAACTCCAGGTCCGCTACACCTCTGCCCCCTTCCGTTCCTCGTAGCCGTCAATGAATGGAAGTGATCCAACGTAGTTGCCCCGTCCAAAAGTATCGTCATGACAGGTCCGCACGGTTTCCGCGCGGGGTTTCTCGCGCCTGTCCGGAAGGATTCCAGAACTTCGGTTTTTACGAAGTTTTTGTATCAAATAATCTGCTTTTTCCGATCATTCAAATCATCGAAACTGTTGATTCTTCAACGACGCGGAATGATTCCGCAAAGGAACGACAGGATGAGAACCTATCCCCGCAACAGCGCCCAGGCAGCCGCACGCATTGTTGCGCTGGTGCTAATTGCGGACGGCCACATCGATCCCAGCGAGGAACGGCTCCTCGAGACGCTTCAGATCAATCGCAGATTCGGGATCGAATCGACCGAGTTTGCGCATATCGTCCAGACGGTATGTGAGGACCGGGCGATCGGCCATGTTTCGTCCACCACAATTTCCGGCCTTCTCGATCAAGCTACGCTCGAGACGCTGCTCGCGGAAATCGACGATCCCGATCTTCGTGTGCAGATCATTGAGATGTGTCTCGCCGTCGCATCAGCGGACGGACACCTCGCCGACGGTGAAATCAGTGTGCTAGGGACAATTCTGACCGCGTGGACGCCACAAACGCTGAACTTTGCGTTGGCAGAGCGCAGCTTCGCGTAAGCACTGCTTCGTCCCGCCGGGTCAGAGCCGACGATGGCGCCCGCCCCCCGCGAGCTGCAACATCATCAGCGACGGTCC
This sequence comes from Burkholderia sp. Ac-20345, assembly GCF_017104825.1. Lineage (NCBI taxonomy): Bacteria > Pseudomonadati > Pseudomonadota > Betaproteobacteria > Burkholderiales > Burkholderiaceae > Burkholderia > Burkholderia sp. Ac-20345. Next base: position 81,846 of record NZ_JAAGPO010000021.1, read on the forward strand.
GACCTCGCGGACAGCGAGTCCAATGTGTTCCATGAGTTGCGCAATCCCGAAAAAATTATGACCGCAATGAAGCGCATTTTGATCGTGAAAGTGACGTCGCTCGGCGACGTCGTCCAGACACTGCCCGTCGTCGCGGACCTGCATCACGCCTTTCCCGGCGTGACGGTCGACTGGGCCGTGGACGAATCATGTGCCGAGGTCGTGCGCTGGCATCCGGGCGTTAGCACCGTGCTATGCGCGCCGCTGCGCCGCTTCAAGAAGCTACGGAACGCCGGCGATCTGAAGGCGATTTCGGCGTCGATCGGCGCGTTGCGGGCGCATCGCTACGATGCAGTCATCGACCTGCATGGCGTATACAAGAGCGCGATCATCTCGGCGCTGGCGCGCGCCGCGCGCCGTGTCGGCTACCAGACCCAGGATCTCGGCGAAACGGGCGCACGCTTCGCGTATTCGCATCGCTTCGGCCCGCGGCCGGACTGCGATGCGTGGCACGGCATGCGCGTGAGCGCCGGCGAAGCGCTCGGCTACCGGCCCGAAGGTATCGCGACCTACGGCGTCGTCCCGCCGCAGGGTGTGAGCCTGCCGGCTGCCGTGACCGACGGCGCACCGTTCATGCTGCTGTTCCATGCAACGTCCAATCCCGACAAGAAATGGCCGGCCGACCATTGGGCCGACCTGGCCACGCAGATGATGGCGCGCGGTGTGCGGGTGCTGTTGCCGTGGGGATCGAGCGCCGAGCATGACGATGCAAAGGACATCGCCGCGCGTGCGCCGGGCTCGGTTGTGTTACCTGCGATGACTGTGCGCGAACTCGGTGCGGCGCTCGGCCGGGCTGCACTGGTGGCGGGGGTCGATACGGGGTTCGTGCACATGGCGCACGCGCTGCAGCGGCCGACCGTGATGATCTTCGTCGCGACATCGCGCCTCCATTGCGGCATCGGCGGCGCACCGAATGTGTTGTCGATCGGCGAACCAGACGCTATGCCATCTGTTAGCGAGGTGATGGTCGCTATTGCCAAAGTCCAAAGTCCTCGCAACGAATGCGTATCCTAGGGTTCGTGGCAAGCGAGTCACCGACGTCTCGCGTCGGACGACGAGAGCTTTGTAAATGGCCCCGCGCTATCCACCGACAGCGGACAGCCGTAGGTCTGATGTTGGCGCGACGGATGCGGTTGAGGAAGGTCAGGTAGGGCTAATGGCGCTGCATTTCACGGCGACCGAATCGACGTTCAGCTATTTTGAGGCGCTGTCGAAGTATCTGGATTCGCACGGCAAGCCGATCGCGTTCTATAGCGACAAAGCCAGCGTCTTTTACGTTAAGAAGCGTTCGGAGACCGCGGGCAAAGGCGTCACGCAGTTTGGTCGAGCACTGTACGAACTCAATGTCGACGCGTTCTGTGCCAACTCAAGTCAGGCCAAGGGGCGTGTGGAACGGGCCAATCTGACGTTGCAGGACCGGCTCGTCAAAGAGCTTAGACTGCGCGGAATCAGCACACGGGAGGCTGCCAATGCGTATGCGCCCTCCTTCATCGCAGACTTTAACCGTCGCTTCGGCAAACCGCCGAAAAGCGATCACGACGCACACCGGCCACTGCGTGCTGATGAGGATCTGAGGCAGATACTGTCGTATCGCGTGCCGCGCAAGGTATCCAACGCGTTGACAGTGCAGTACGACCGCGTGATGTACCTGCTCGCCGATTCGGCGGCCAATCGGAGCTTCGTGCACGAATACGTCGAGGTCGTCGAATATCCGGACGGGATGATCGAGGTACAGGCCAACGGCGCGGTGCTGTCATGCCAGCAATACGATCGCATCACGCGCATCGATCAAGGCGCTGAGGTCGAGAACAAGCGGCTGTCCAGCGCACTGGAAGTCGCACGGCGCATCCAGAATATGCGTGACGATCGCCGCGCTTCCGGCTCACCGTCGCGCACCCATTGCGGTGCCGAGGTCCAGGCAAAGAAGGCCCTCATCGGGCTGAAGAAGCAGCGTGCCATTGCGCTTGCCGACCTGAATCAAGCCATTCTTGAAGTCAGTGTTGAAGGAATCAGAGACCGGGGGGGCGGCTTCGCCGCCCCACCCCAACCCCATAAACAACAGCAAGGCAAAACCCAAACACCGCGACATTTCAATTTAGCGGGAAGCCCGACAATTGAACTTAGCGGGGACAATAGGGTCAGGCTTAAATTTCCACTTCGCGCCGAGCGTTTGCGTCGATTTCCGGCTGCACCGAGATAATTTGCCTTTGGGAGATATGCCGGCCACGGCCGCGTCCGCGGTCAGACATCGCTCGCGACGCGCTCAGAGCCCCCATATCTTCAACTTCCGCAGAACCGAGCTTCTACCTTTTTCGTTGGATCCTCGCGCAGCGTTAGAATATCGCCCCTTCTCATAGGAGACGAAAATGTCCTGGTTCGTTTACGAAGTGCCCGAATACCACGAAGACGCTGCGCGCATCGAGCCGTTGAGCGAGCTGCGTAGCCGTGTGCTGAAAGTCAGTGGTCCGGCCATGGCCGACGAACTGGAAAGCATTCGCGAGAACGCCGCGGCGGCAGCGGACACCCCCGAGCGCCCCCTGCGTACTCCGGAAAATCCGAATGTCTTTCCGATTCCTTACGCCGACTCCATGATCCTGGTCGGGTTCATCTTCGATCTGAAACGCGAATTCCGGCAACTGGTCGTGTCGCCCGTGGAAATGCCCTGGCTGAAAGACGCGTAAAAAGTGGCCGGTTCCGATGGGTTGATCCTAATTCTGGTGCGTCACTGCCTGGAAGGCTTCATACGCCAACCTGTCCAGGAAACCCGGAGCGCGTCCGTGTATGACGCTGACGCCACCGGCGATGGTAGCCCCTGCCTTAAGGGCTTCATTGACCCTTTCGTGGATATTGCCCCAACCATCGCCGATCCCGGAACACCTACACCGCCCCCTGGCCAAGCAACACGGCGACATTGCGCTCGGCCAACGCGGCGATCGTGCGTGACGGATTCAGTCCAAGCGCACGCGGAATCGTCGCACCGTCCATCACGTAGAGCCCGTCATACCCGAATACTTTTCCGTCCGCATTCACGACGCCATCCGCGCGCGTGAGCCCCATGTTGCAACCACCGAGCGGATGCGGCGTGATCAGCTTGTGGAAGTCGCTCCACGTCGGCGGGACGAAGGGGGTGCCGCCCGTCACAGTCGACAGGCGCCGGTGCGTATCGACCATCGCATCGACGATCGCCTCGGATCGCGTGTACGACCAGTCGAGCCGCAACTCGCGACGCCATGGCGCAAACCAGCAGCGCCCGAGACGCATGCGCCCGTCACCCGGATCGATCGCCTGGCCGAACCAGGGCATCATGTTCTCGACCGGGTCGTCGCAATCGAAATGGCGAGCGAAGGCTCGCCAGAACGTGCGCTTCACCCCGCCGTGCGAGCGCTGCAGATGGCGGCGCACGAAATCATGCGCAAGATTGGGCACGCCGCCGTCCTCGATGAACAGCGGCTCACCATCGTCGTCAGTCCGGTCGAGAAGATCGATCGCAGCGGAAATGGTGACGCCGTGCGACGGCGAGATCTTCCGGTGCCTGTAGAAGGCCGGCGTGACGAAATCGCCGTTGAAAGCCCAGCCCCAGCCGAGCCTCGGCGATAGATTCGGCAGCGTGCGATGCTCGTCGCGACAGCGGAGCAGCAGCTCGGTACTGCCGATCGATCCGGCGCTGACGATCACTGTGGTCGCCGTCGCGGTGCCGGGCATGAAACTTCCGGCGGCGGGATCGATGACGTTGAAATGCACGCGCCATCCCTGGCCCAGCGGCTCGAGCTTCTGCACGACGTGCAACGGCAGGATTTTTGCGCCACGGCGCTCGGCCACGGCCAGATAGTTGAGGTCGAGCGTGTTCTTCGCCGACACCTGGCATCCAATGTCGCAATTGCCGCAGTGGACGCACGTGCCCTGCGGAACGCCATGCACGTTGACGTGCCTGACCGAATGCCGGTCGTCGCGCGCGCCGGGCAAGGACGGATCGTAGGTCGGCGAAAACGACACGGCGAGCGGCAACTTGCGATACCGGTCGCCCCACCCGCAGGCGTCGGCAGCGTCGCGCAACAAGCGGGTGCGTTCGCTGATCTGGTTGTCGGGCACCTCCTGGACCGACAGCATCCAGCCCACGCGCTGATAAAAAGGCTCGAGCGCCTCGTACGTGATCTCCGGTGGCCAGCCGTGGTCGAAGGCGTCGGGTCTGGCCTCGACCGAGACGTTGGCGTAGATCAGCGACCCGCCGCCCACGCCCGCGGCGGCCACCACCGACATGTTGGAAAAAACGCGCAGGTCGGCCCAGCCATGGAATCGTTGCGGGTTCCGCTGACTCCACAGCCACGGGTCGGCCTCGTCACGCGGATACGTGTCCGGCGTCCAGCGGCGACCACGCTCCAGCACCAGCACCGTTCTTCCCGCTTCCGCGAGGCGGCAGGCCGCCACCGCTCCGCCGAAGCCGCTCCCGACAACGATGACATCGTATTCAATCGCGCTCATGACGACGATCTCCTGACGCAGGTGCGTCACAGTTCCGATGCGAAACCCCTGAAGAATCCTCTCGTCCGCGAAGGCATCGCGATGCCAACCGCGGCGAAGTCGATGTGGCCCGTCCGGCCGCTGTCGTGTTGGATTGATTGAAACAGCCGCTCGCGAAATTGTTTGGAAACATCCGACATCGTCGTTTCCCGATCTTGCCTGATGGAACCGGTGAAAAGTCGAAAGCCGTACAGAATCTCCTTTGTTTTCATGCGCTTAAGGCTCGTCTTGCGCACGTGATTCGCGGTTGGCACGTCCTATGCATTTGTAGCAGCGAGCGCAACGAAAAGTGCTCTCTTCCAGACCGCAGCAAACTCAAGGAGATTTATCATGTCCGCACTGATGATCAACGACCTGTCCCGCGCCCACGAACTCAGCCGCAAGGAAATGGCTTCCGTCAGCGGTGGTAGCGTGTTCCAGAACCTCGGCATCAACAACATCACGACCGGCAGCGGATTTTCGTTCGCCAGCCCGAACACCATCACGGCCCCGGTTACCCAGGTCGATGCATCGACCCACCTGGATCTCACCAGCGTGACCAACTCGATCAACAACCTCGGCGGCCTGGTTGTCGGGAAGCTGGGCCTGTAAGTTTCACCCTGCTTTCTCGCAGCGGCAGCAGTGTTCGATAGCGTTGTACCGAACTACCGACGTTCTCCAGTCCGCCGCGGGGTTGTCCTCGTGGCGTTCAAAGCCCGCCAGGCCGTGTCGCTTGGCGGGCTTCCTTGCATGACGAGAACGAAGCCGGCATGAACAAGCCGATTCGCTGACGTCATCGGTACCGCTTGTTCCCTCACCAGCGGCCGTGCTGATCCCGACGCACTTTCATCCTCCCTCCCCTGCACGCGCGGCGCCAGCCATCGAACTGGGTGCCGCGTCGATGCATCGTTGACCATCGACGCGGTATTCCCGCTACGTCCCGCCGTTCTACCGATTCGCAGAAAATTCAGCTATCCGAATCACATGCCCCCCGATCCTTGCATCGATACGAGTTGCATCCGCCCGTCGGATCGCTTGTGCGTCGGAACTTTTTCGCGCAGGAGCACAATCATCGCCGCTGCTGCGCATGGATACCCTCGACGCAAATCGCAAGCGCCACGCTTCATTTCATGTTGGCCGTGACAAGACAGCAGCCACGGAAATTGTTTGGAAGAACCCGACATCGTCGTGCTTCGATCTTGCTCGACAAACCCGGTGAAACGGCGTCAAGCAGATTGAATTGCTTTTGTTTTCATGAGGTTGGATCAGTCGCCAGCGCGCACGCGTCGAGGCTGGCACGCCCCGTGCATTTGTAGCTGCGAGCGCAACGAAAAGTGCTCTCTTCCAGACCTCAGCAAACCTAAGGAGATTTACCATGTCCGCACTGAGCTTCCCTCGGTTTTTCGCCTTCCAACGGTCCCGAGTTATGCAGCGGCGTCCTTGGTCTGCTGAGCTTTGATCCAGTCCCGAAGGAACCGCTCCGGAGAAACAAAGCCGAGCGACGAATGACGA